>DATLUW010000945.1:0-2838 GCA_035577825.1 Actinomycetota bacterium
TCGACGTGCTCGGCCACGATCCGCAGGGCTGCTTCCAGGGTCTCTTCGGCCGTCCGTCCGGAGGTGTCCAGCCGGACGGCGTCGTCCGCCGGCACGAACGGGTTCGTCTCCGCGTCCTGCCGGTCGCGCGCGGCGAGGGCGTCGGCCAGGTCGTCCTCGCCGCGTTCGAGCTCCCGGCGCTCGGTCCGTTCGTCCTGATGGGCGTCGAGGTAGATCTTCACCGTGGCGTCCGGCAGGACCACGCGGCCGATGTCGCGGCCCTCCATCACGGCGCCGTGGTCGGCGAGCGCTCGCTGTCGCTCCACCAGGACGGCGCGAACCGCAGGGTGGCTCGACACGAGCGAGACGGCACCCTCGACTCGAGGGCTCGTCAGCTCGGGGCCCGGCCGATGGCCCTCGATGCGAAGCTCGGGCGGCTCGACCGTCTCGTCGAGGTCGACGGAGAGGGTTCGGGCGGCCCCTTCCAGCGTGTCCGCGTCGTCGAGGCCGATCCCATGCTCGAGTGCGTGCATTGTGAGCGCCCGGTACATGAGCCCGGTGTTGACGTAGGGCAGACCGAGCCGCCGGGCGAGCCCGCGGGCCAGCGTGCTCTTGCCCGAGCCGGCCGGGCCGTCGATCGCGATCCTGACGGCGGCGCTCACCCGAGCACCTCGATCCGCGCTCCGAGGTCGAGCATCGCGGCGGTGAACCCCGGGAACGACACCCCCGCGGCCTCCACGCCGTCGATCTCGGACGGACCGTGGGCGGCCAACGTCGCCACCACGGCAGCCATCGCCATCCGGTGGTCGCCGTTCGAGGTCGCAGATCCTCCTCGGAGCCCGCCCCCGGCAACCACCAGCGCGTCGCCCTCGACCGAGGCGTCCCCGCCGAGGCCCCTGATCAGGTCGCGAACGCCGCCCAGGCGGTCACTCTCCTTGACGCGAAGCTCCCCCGCCCCCTCGAACCTGCTCTCGCCATCCGCGTGCGCGGCCACCACGGCGAGCAGCGGCACCTCGTCGATCACCTCGGGGAGCTCACCGGCCGCCACGACGGTGCCCTCGAGCGCTGAGCGGAGCGCGACCCGCAGCGTCCCGACCGGCTCGCCGACCTCCTCTTCGGCCGAGTCGAGCTGAATCGTCGCACCCATCCGCTCCAGCACCCGGAGGAACGCCGCACGTGTTGGGTTCGCGCCCACGCGTTCGAGAACGACCTCACCGCCGGTCACGACGGCGGCACCCGCGAGGATGGCCGCCGACGACACGTCGCCCGGAACCGTCCCGGCGAAGCCCGGTACCTCGAAGCGCTCCACCGCGACCCCGCCCTCGATGTCGAACACCGGTCCCCCGAGCGCGCGCAACGCCCGCTCCGTGTGGTCGCGCGTGAGAGCGACTTCGAAGACCTCGGTTCGCCCCGACGCGTTGATCCCGGCGAGCAGGATCGCGCTCTTCACCTGCGCGCTCGGGACCGGCGACCGGTGGCTGATCCCCTGCAGGCGCGCCCCCTTCACCGTCACCGGCGCGTGCCCGTCGACGGTCTCGACCCCCGCCCCCATGCGCCGCAGCGGCTCGGCGACCCGTTCCATCGGCCGCGAACGCAGGCTCTCGTCGCCGTCGAGCACCGCGCCGGCCGACGAGGCGGCGATCACGCCCATCAGCAGGCGCATGCTCGTGCCGGAGTTGCCGCAGTCGAGCGGGGCCCCGGGCGGCCACCACTGGCGCCGGGACACGCCCTCCACCTGCAACGTCCAGTGGTCCGGCCCGGCCATGCCATCCGGGAGCCCGACGGCCCGAACCCGCTCGCCCAGCCGGCCGGGCTTCCGGCCGAGGAGGGCCCCGCAGGCGTCCGCCGTGGACGCGACGTCGAGCGCCATCGGATCCCCGAGGCCTCCGAGGTGGCTCGTCCCCCTGGCCATCGAGGCCAGCAGCAGCCAGCGGTGTGCGATCGACTTGTCGGCGGGCACGCGGGTGGTTCCGGAGATCGCCGGGCCCGGCGTGACGCGGATCCTCATGTCAGCCGGACCGGCGCGAACCCGGCTCCCCGCAGCACGCCCATCGCGTCGTCGCCCTGGTCGGACGCGACGGTCACATGGGCGTTCCCGCGGCCGCCGTCGGCCGCGTGGACGATCTGCAGGTCCTCGATGTTCACCTCGCGGCCGGCCATCGCCGAAGTCAGCCGGGCGAGCGCGCCCGGGCGGTCCGGGATCGGCACCTGCAGCACGACCACACCGGAGCGGACGTTCGGCTTGGTGGACAGCAGGGCGCGGCCGCCCCGGGCCTCGTCCAGCAGCGCGGTCAACGCCACGGCATCGTGCGCCTCGATCGCGTCGCGAACGTCCTGCAGCAGCGCGGCGAATCGTCCGATCTCGGCGCCGACGGCGGTCGCGTTCTCGACGAGAATGCCCGTCCAGAGCTCCGGCGAGGACCCCGCGAGCCGGGTGAGGTCGCGGAACCCGCCGGCAGCCAGCCCCAGGACGTCGCTGTCCGGACCCGCCGCGTGTTCCCGTGCCGCGAACGCCATCAGCGCCGACGACACCACCTGCGGCAGGTGGCTCACCAGGGCCACCGCCCAGTCGTGCTCATCGGGTTTCATGACGACCGGCCGGGCACCGAGCGCCTCGACCAGCCCGCGGACGGTGGCCACCGCACCCGGGTCGGTTCCCTCGGTCGGGGTCAGCACCCACGTCGCGCCGTCGAGCAGCGTCGCCGCCGCGGCCTCGGGACCGGAGCGCTCCGACCCCGCCATGGGATGACCGCCGACGAATCGCCGGGCGCCGCCGGGCGCAACCCGGCCGACCTCCCCGACCACCGAGCCCTTCACGCTCCCGACGTCGGAGACGACGGCCGCCTCCGCCGCCAGCGC
>DATLUW010000946.1:0-3186 GCA_035577825.1 Actinomycetota bacterium
CGGCGTCGGCGTCGGCGTCGGCGTCGGCGTCGGCGTGACGACAGGCTCGGGTGTGAGCGCCGGGCCGGCCACCACGGCGGCTGCCGCGGCTGCCGGTACCTCCGAGTCCGGGGCGGCCGGCTCCTCGGCGGTCTCCTCCTCCGCGGCGGCGGGTTCGGCCTCCGACTCCGAAGCGAGCGGGCCGGCGACCGGACCGGACGCGGCCTCGACCTCGTCCGGAGCGGCCGGCTCGGTGGGCGGGTGGGCGACGACCTCGGAGGGCGACAGCGTGAGGTCGCTGCCGCACCACCGGCACTTGATGGCCTCGTCCCGAATCTCTTCTGCGCAATATGGGCACCGTTTCATGCGCGGAATTGAAGCACACCGGGCAGGCCCTCGGGAAACGCCGTTCGGCATCCCGCGCGAATGAGCCACCCCGGGGCCGGTATCCTTGCCGCATCCGCGGGAGGGCCGACCGGTTCGGCGCACCCGGTGGTGAGGAGCAGGCAGTGCCGAAACGCCAGTACGACCCGAGCGAGATCGAGCCCCGGTGGGTCGCCGCGTGGGAGGCCGAGGGCCTCTACGCCACGCCCGAAGACGCCGAGCGGCCGCGGTTCTACGCGCTCGACATGTTCCCGTACCCCTCCGGCGACCTGCACATGGGCCACGCCGAGGCGTTCTCGGGCGGCGACGCCATCTCGCGGTTCCAGCGGATGCGCGGCAACGACGTGCTGCACCCGATCGGGTGGGACGCGTTTGGGCTGCCGGCAGAGAACGCCGCGATCCGGCGCGGCATCCATCCGAAGGAATGGACCTACGCGAACATCGATCAGCAGCGGTCGACGTTCAAGCGGCTGGGGATGTCGTTCGACTGGTCGCGGCAGTTCAACACGTGCGACCCGGAGTACTACCGGTGGACGCAGTGGCTGTTCCTGCAGCTGTTCGACCGGGGGCTGGCCTATCGGAAGAACGCGCCGACCAACTGGTGCCCCAAGGACCAGACGGTGCTCGCCAACGAGCAGGTGATCAACGGCGCGTGCGAGCGGTGCGGGACGCCGGTCGTCCGCAAGGACCTGACCCAGTGGTTCTTCAAGATCACCGACTACGCGCAGCGGCTGCTGGACGACCTGGACACCGTCGAGGCGACCTGGCCGGAGCGCGTCGTGACCATGCAGCGGAACTGGATCGGCCGGTCCGAGGGCGCGCGGGTCACGTTCGAGATCGAGGAGACCGGCGACCGGGTCACCGTCTTCACGACGCGGCCGGACACGCTGTGGGGCGTGACGTTCTTCGTGTTCGCGCCGGAACACGAGCTGGTGTCGAAGTTGGCCGACGCCGGTGGCGCGTCGTCCGAGGCGCGGCAGCTGATCGACCGGCTGCAGTCGACGCCGCTCACGAACCGCGAGCAGGCCGAGTCCCGCGAAGGCGTGCCGCTGGGCGTGCACGCCGTGAACCCCGTGAACGGCGACCGGGTGCCCTGCTTCGTCGCGCCGTACGTGCTGATGGAGTACGGGACCGGCGCGGTGATGGGCGTGCCGGCGCACGATCAGCGCGACTTCGAGTTCGCTCGCGAGCACTCGCTCGAGATCCGCGTCGTGATCCAGCCGGAGGAGGGCGCGCCGCGCGACCCCGACCGGATGACCGAGGCCTACGACCACGACGGCGTGATGGTGAACTCCGGCCCGTTCAACGGCGTGCGGTCTCCGGAGAGCATCGGCCGCGTCATCGACTGGCTGAGCGAACAGGGCCTCGGGGAGGCCGCGATCTCGTTCCGGCTGCGCGACTGGCTGATCTCGCGCCAGCGGTACTGGGGCGCGCCGATCCCGATCATCCACTGCCCTGCGTGCGGCGAGGTCGGTGTCCCCGAACAGGACCTGCCGGTGCTGCTGCCGGACGACGTCGACTTCCGTCCCGGGGGCGAGTCGCCGCTCGCGCGCCACGAGGGGTTCGTCAACGTGGCCTGCCCCAGGTGCGGCGGGGCTGCTCGCAGGGACACGGACACGATGGACACGTTCGTCGACTCCTCGTGGTATTTCCTGCGCTACTGCTCGCCGCACCGCGAGGACGTGGCGTTCGACGGGAGCGAGGTCGAACGGTGGCTGCCGGTGAACCAGTACACCGGCGGCGTCGAGCACGCGATCCTGCACCTGCTGTACTCGCGGTTCGTCGTGAAGGCCCTGCACGACATGGAGCTGCTGACGTTCGTCGAGCCGTTCATGGGCATGATGAACCAGGGCCAGGTCATCTACGGCGGCGCCTCGATGAGCAAGTCGAAGGGGAACCTGGTCGAGCCGATGCCGATCGTCGACCGGTGGGGCGCGGACACACTGCGCCTGACGATGCTGTTCGCGGGGCCGTTCGAGGACGACATCGACTGGAAGCTGATCGCGCCGGACCCCGAGCGGCCGCCCGGCGTCTACGGGTGGCTGGGCAGGGCGTGGCGGGCGGTGCACGACGCATCCGAACGGTCTTCGCTGCCCCAGCCGGAGTCGTTGACGAAGGTGATGCACCGGACGATCGCCGGCGTGACGACGGACATGGAGCGGTTCCGGTTCAACGTCGCGGTCTCCAAGCTCATGGTCCTGACGAACGAGATCCGCCACACGCTCGACGCCGGTGGGGGAGCGCTGGACGCGGCCCGCGCGCTGGTGCCGATGATGGGGCCGCTGGCGCCCTTCGCCGCGGAGGAGCTGTGGCGCGCGGTGCTGGGCGAGTCGGTGAGCGTGCACGCGTCGGCGTGGCCGAGGTTCGATCCGGCGCTGGCGCGCGAGGACCACGCGGTGCTGGTGGTGCAGGTCGACGGGAAGGTCCGGGACCGCGTCGAGATCGACCCCGACGCCGACGAGGTGGCGTGCCGCGAAGCCGCCTTGGGGTCCGAACGCGTCCGCGAGGCGCTCGACGGGCGCGAGGTGGGGCGGGTCATCGTCCGCCCCCCGAAGCTGGTCAGCATCGTCACCAGCTCGTAGCCGTCTGCGGACGCCGCCGGGTCGGAGGTTCCGGTCGCGTACGCTGCGCCGCGCATGGCGCAGGAGGTGGCGTTCCGACCCGAGACGCTCGCGGCCGTCGACGCCGTCTCGCGCGGGTCGGCGACCGCGCGGGCCCGGACCGGAGCCGGGGCCGTTCGGCACAAGGGCCCGCGGGACCTGGTGACCGCGACCGACGTCGCGGTCGAGGACGAGATCCGCGCCGCTCTGGGGGGCGGGCTCG
>DATLUW010000947.1:0-3269 GCA_035577825.1 Actinomycetota bacterium
GAGCCCGTTGCCGCCGGGCGGAACCAGAGCGTGTCCGTGCTCGAGTTCCAGAACTGGTCGTTCGGCCCGTTCGTCTCCGTCGGCGCCGTGTCGACGACGCTCGGCCCGGTCGCACTGACCTTGGCGTCCGCAGAGGCGGTCGATGGTGCGGACACGTTCCCGACGTTGTCGGCGACCGAGTATTGGTAGCGGTAGCAGTTGCCGCTGGTCACCGTGAGGTCGCCCCCGGAGGCGAGCGTGACCGGCGCGTAGGCTCCGAATGTTCCGCACGCGCCGGCCGTCAGCGGAGCCGAGGCGCGCTGGACGACACCCGAGAGCGGGTTGACACCCGAACCGCCGGTGTTGTCGGTGCCGTTGACGAGTGTCAGCGGGACGAAGAGAGTGCTGTAGCCGGGCCCACCGGAGAGTGCGACGCTCTGACCGCTCGGGGGGACCGTGTCGGGCGTGACGTTGAAGGTGTGGCTGGCAATCGCGCTGGCCGCGTCGGTGAGGTCCACCTGCTTCGTGCCGCTGTCCGAGTCGCTCGACGTCCAGTTGTAGGTGTGCGTAGCCACCGTTGCGGGGGCAGGGTCGTCGCCGAATACGTCCGGGAAGTCGACCGTCAGCGGCGCCGTTCCGGGCGTGTCGTTCACGGTCACGGTCACGCTCCCGCTGTGTGCCGAGTAGAAGAGGGTCGGCGTCGAGCCTCCCGTCACGAGGGCGTACGGCCCCGTCGTGCTCACGGTCAACGCCGAAGGCGTGATCGTCGCCTGGGAGCTGCCGACGACCACGACGACGGCCGCGGCGGCGAGCGCGAGCATGACGATCCGGAGCTTCACGCCCCAAGAATCGGCCTGAAGGCCCGGATTCTTGAGTCGCTTCCCTCTAGAGGGCGTCGAGCAGGCGGTCGATGTCGCCCTCGCTGGTCCACCAGCCGCACGACACGCGCAGCCAGCCGGTGCCCGGCATGTCGCGAATCACGACGCCCTGCTCGCACAGACGGGCAGCTACTTCAGCCGAATCGCCCTCGGGCATGAACGAGACCAGCGTCGCCTGGCCCGATGCCGTCACGACCATGAAACGGTCGGCGAGCCGGGTCCAGCAGCGCGCGGTCACCTCCGCCGAATGGTGCGCGGCCCAGTGGGGCACGGTGCCCAGCGCGGCCTCCAGGCCCGCAAGCGAAGCCGTTGGAATCCAGCCGCCGTCGAACCGGGCCGCGCCCGCCTTCGGCGTGTACGCGCCGTCGTCGTCGTAGCTCTCCTGCGAGAAGTACGTCGGCGAGGCGACGTGGAGGCGCTCGGGATCGCGGACATACAGGCCGCCCGTCGCATCCGGCCCGCAGAGATGTTTCTGCCCTGACAACGTGTAGAAGTCAAAGCCGGCCGCCTCGACGGCGACGGCGCCGGCCGACTGGGCCCCGTCGACCAGGATGGGCACGGCTGTCGCGTCCTGGACCTCCTCGACCGGCAGCGCGTTGCCGGTCTGCCAGGAGACGTGCGAGAGCGCGATCAGACGGGTTTTCGGCGTCACCTCGGCGAGTATCGCCTCGAGTGCGCGTTCGGCCGGGATTCCTCGCACCCGCGCGACGCGTACGCGTGCCCCCGAGGCGTTCAGCGCACCGAGGAGCCCGAAGTGCTCGGTGTCCGAGGTGACGATCTCGTCGTCCGGCTGCAGCCGCAGGCCGGCGACGACGATGTTGCAGCTCTCCGTGGTCGAGGAGGTGAGCGCGACGTTCTCGGGCGGGACGGTGATCGTCCGAGCGAGTCCGGCGCGGACCCTGTCGCGGAGGGCGCGCATGTTCTCGTAGTACGGCAGCCCGCCGCGGCCGCGCTCCAAGTCGGAGCGCTCCTGCTCGACCATCGCCTCCACGGTCGCGCGCGCGAGTGGGCCCATCGAGCCCGCGTTCAGATAGGCGGTGTGCTCGAGGACGGGGAACTGCGCGCGTGCTTCGTCGAAGTTCACAGATCCAGCTCCACGGGTGCGTGATCCGACAGCAGCATGCCGTTTCGGACGCGTCTCTCGTCGGGCCATGTGCGCAGCGGTGTGGGCGTGCCCCCTCGCACCTCGATGTGGTCGATCCATGGGCCCGGCGCCGAATAGCCGTCGAGCGCCGCGGCATCGCCGGCGACGTTGAAGTCTCCCGCGATCACGACCGCGTCGCCTACCCGTCCGAGCCCCTCGGCGAACGTCACCGCACGCCGGAGCTCGGCGGCGGGAACGCGCGGGTCGCCCAGGGACCCCGAGGCGTGCAGGTTCGCGATGACGATGCCCTGCTCGAGCCGGGCGACCTGACAGATCCGGCGTTCCTTTGCCCAGGCCAGACGGACGATCGGGCCCAGGCCGAGGCTGCGCGCCTGCTCGCGGCGGAAGTCGCCCGGGTTCAGGACGATCACCTCGTGGGCTGCCACGCGCAGCCCCTCGCCCAGGAGGATCGCGTTGCCCTGTCCCGCGAAGGCCGAGCGGAACAGGCCCGGGCGAAGCGACGTGAGCGTCCTGCCGATCTGCGCGGAGATCGGAACCGGCCCGAATGTCGGCCGCCGGGCGACGTCGGCGACGACGGACATGCCGCTCCACTCCGCCAGGCGGTCGAGCGCCCACACGGGAATCTCCTGGAGGACGAGGACATCGGGACGGTCGGCGCTCGCCAGACGCACCATCTCCTCGAGGTATGCCTCCCACCCGGGTGGGCACGTGTGGCCGTGGAAGAGATTCCAGCTCCGGATCAGCATCGGCGCGTACTGTACGACCGCCGTGCGCGTCGTCCTCGCCGACCCCGCCGCGTTCACGCCGCAGTACGACCACGAGCTCGCGGCCGCCCTTGCGCGGGCGGGTGCCGAGGTCGAGCTGGTCACGTCACGCTTCCGCTTCGGCGAGGCCCCGGAACCCGCCGGATACGTCCGGAGAGAGATCTTCTACCCGCTCTCGACGCGGCTCTTCAGGCGCTCGAAGCTGCGCCTGCCGCTGAAGGCGCTCGAGCACCCGCTCGGGACGGCACGCCTTGCCGTGAGCGGTCGCGATGTGCTCCACGTGCAATGGATGCCCGCCCCGCAGCTCGACCGGTGGCTGCCGCTCCTGCGCGGGCCTTCGGTGTTCACGGCGCACGACCTCCTCCCCCGGCGAACGGCCGACCGCGAGGATCTCTGGCGTCGATTGCTCGCCCGCTTCGACCGGGTCGTCGTGCACAGCGCGCGCGGGGCCGAGACGCTGGCCGCTCTGGGAGTCGCCGGCGAGCGGCTGCGGGTCATCCCCCACCCCACGTTCCGCAGCGATCCCCGGCGAGCAGACGACGG
>DATLUW010000948.1:0-4296 GCA_035577825.1 Actinomycetota bacterium
TACCAGTGGCGGTTCCACGACACCTGGACGCTGATCTCGTACCTGGCCGCGCTGACGTCGCGGATTCGGTTCTTCCCCGACGTGGCGAACCTGCCGCTCCGGCCGCCGGCCGTCCTGGCGAAGTCGGTCGCGTCGCTCGACGTGCTGACCGGGGGGCGCGTGGAGCTCGGGCTGGGCGCCGGGAACTTCTGGGACGCGGTGGCGGGTATGGGCGGGCCGCGCCGGACGCCGGGCGAGGCGGTCGCCGCCGTGGAGGAGGCCATCGACGTGATCCGGCTGGTGTGGAGCGGGGAGCGGGGCGTTCGGTACGAGGGCTCGCACTACCGGCTGGCGGGGCTGCACACGGGGCCGGTGCCCGCGCATCCGATCGGGATCTGGCTCGGGGCGGCGGGGCCGCGGATGCTCGACCTGATCGGGCGGAAGGGCGACGGCTGGGTGCCCTCGGCCGGGTGGGCGCCGCCGCCGGAGCTCCCGCGGTACCTGGAGCGGATCTCGTCGGCGGCTCGCGCCGCCGACCGAGACCCGTCGGGGATCCGGCGGATCTACAACATCGGCGGGGTCATCGGGCCCTCGACCGGCAAGCCGTTCGAGGGCCCGCCCGCGTACTGGGTGGACGAGCTGCTCGGGCTCGCCGGGATCGGGATGGACGCGTTCGTGTTCTGGCCGACCGGCGACGACGCGCTCGCCCAGGTGGAGTCGTTCGCGGGCGAGGTCGTGCCGGCCGTCCGCGCGGGTGTGCGGGGAGGGGCCTGACCGCGTTGGCGTCATCGGACCCCGACTGGGAGGCCCTGGGGAGCGCCATCGACGGCGACGTCGTCCTGCCGGGCACGCCCGCCGCCGAAGGCCTGCCGAAGACGTTCAACGCACGGTTCCACGACATGGTGCCGACGGCGATGGCGCGGTGCGCGTCCCCGGAGGACGTCGTGGAGGCGATCTCGTTCGCCGGGCGGAACGGGCTCGAGCTCGCCGTGCGCAGCGGCGGCCACTGCCTCGCCGGGCGGTCCTCGAGCCGGGGCCTCGTGGTCGACGTCTCCCCGATGGACACCGTCGCCGTGGCGAACGGGTTGGCCACCGTGGGCGCCGGAGCCCGGCTGGGCCAGGTGTACGACGCCCTCCAGGCACATGGCCTCGCCATCCCGGCCGGGACCTGTCCGGCGGTCGGCGTGGCCGGCCTGACCCTCGGCGGGGGGCTGGGCATCCTCGGCAGGACGCACGGGGTGACGTCCGACCGCCTGGTGGCGGCGCGGGTCGTGCTGGCCGACGGCCGGATCGTCGACTGCGACGAACACCGGCACGAGGACCTCTTCTGGGCGCTGCGGGGCGCGGGAGCGGGCAACTTCGGGGTGGTCACGTCGCTGGTGTTCCGGCCCGTTCCCGCTCCCGATGCCACCAACTTCCACCTCGCGTGGCCGTTCGAGACGGCGGCCTCCGTCGTCGCCGCCTGGCAGGCCTGGGCTCCCGACGGGCCCGACGGGCTGGCCGCGAGCCTCAAGGTGACCGTCGCCGGCGAGCTCGGCCGGGCGCCGTCGGTCGACGTGTACGGGGCGCTCCTGGGACGCGAATCCGACGCGACGGGGCCGATCGGCAGGCTGGTCGACCTGGCGGGATCGGATCCGGTCGCCTCGTGGTCGGAGCACATGTCGTTCCCGGAGACCCGGAGATGGTGGGCGGACCTCGGGGTCGACGACCACGACCCGATCGAGCATCCGGTCCTGTTCGCGAGGTCGGAGTTCTTCCGGCGGGCGATGCCGCCCCAGGTCGTCGCTGGACTGCTGGAGCGGTTCACCGGGGGACGGGCGGCGGGGGAGGCCCGGGAGCTGGACTTCATGCCGTGGGGGGGCGCGTACAACCGCATCCCGGCCGACGCGACGGCCTTCGTCCATCGCGACGAGCGGTTCCAGCTGAAGCACGCCGCCGTGGTCGATCCCGGGGCGTCGACCGACGCGAGGGATTCCGCGGCCCGGTGGGTCGCCCGGTCGTGGGACTCGGTGCATCCGGCGGCGTCCGGGCGGGTCTTCCAGAACTTCCCGGACCCGGACCTGGAGGACCGGGGCGAGTCCTACTACGGCCCGAACCTCGGCCGCCTGCTGCGGGTCAAGGCCCGGTACGACCCCTCGAACCTGTTCCGGTTCGACCAGTCGTTGCCGGTTCGCTGACGCGGCTCGGTCGGCGGCTCCCGTGATGTCCGGTTCCGCGAGGATGCGCTAAGTTGCGCCCGTGCGGTACGAGCGCGCCCACATCCCGCTCGGCGGGCTGTTCTCCTCCCCGTTCGTCCGGTGGCAGGGTTCGTTCAGCGAGATCTCCAGCCTCGACCTCGCGGTGCTCGTCGGCCGCCGGGCGCTGGCCGATCGTGGCATTCCTCCGGAGGCGCTCACCCAGCTGGTGCTCGGCTGGACCGTTCCGCAGGAAGGGGCGTTCTACGGAGCGCCGACCGTCGCCGCCCGCCTCGGCGCGCCGGGCGTCACCGGGCCGATGGTGGCCCAGGCCTGCGCGACGTCCGTCGCGGCCGTCGCCGTGGCGGCACAGGGTGTCGAGGCCGGCGACGACGGGCTGACGCTCGCGCTCCTCACCGACCGCATCAGCAACGGTCCGCACATCGTGTACCCGTCCCGGACCTCGGCCGGCGGGGCGCCGCGCTCCGAGGACTGGGTCATGGAGAACTTCCGGCGGGACCCCTGGGCCGGCAGGGCCATGATCGACACGGCGGAGGCCGTCGCCGCCGAGGCCGGGTTCGGCCGGGGGGAGATCGACGCGGTCACGCTGCTGCGGTACGAGCAGTACGGGCGGGGCCTCGACGAGGACCGGGCGTTCCAGCGGCGGTACCTGGTGCCGGTCGAGCTGCCGGGTCGGAAGGGCGCCGTGACGGTGGTCGACGCAGACGAGGGCGTGTTCCCGACGACCAAGGAGGGGCTCGAGGCGCTCGCGCCGGTCGAGCCGGACGGCGTGATCACGTACGGGAGCCAGACCCACCCGGCAGACGGGGCCGCGGGCGTGCTGGTGACCACCGAGGACCGGGCCCGTGAGCTCGGTTCGGGCGAGGGCGTGGTCCGCATCCTGGGAACCGGCGTGGCCCGGGTGGGGAAGGCCGAGATGCCGAAGGCCCCGGTGCCGGCCGCCCGCGAGGCGCTCGACGGCGCCGGCCTGTCGTTCGACGATCTCGACGCCGTGACCACGCACAACCCGTTCACGGTGAACGACCTGTGGTTCTCCCGGGAGACCGGCATCGCGGTCGAGGACATGAACCTGTACGGCTCGAGCCTGGTGTTCGGGCATCCGCAGGCTCCGACCGGCTCGCGCCTGATGGCGGAGCTCGTCGAGACGCTCCGGCTCCGGGGCGGCGGCATCGGACTGTTCACCGGGTGCGCGGCGGGGGACACCGGGGCGGCCATCGTCCTTCGCGTGGATGACTGAACGGGGCCGCACGGAGGGCCGGCGGTGATCCGGGTCGGGTTCGACGTCGGCGGGACGTTCACGGACTTCGTGCTCCAGACGGAGGACGGGCGTCTGGCGACGGCGAAGCGCCTCACCACCTATCCGGATCCCTCCGAGGCCTGCCTGCTCGGGCTCGACGAGCTGCTCGGGCGGGCCGGCGTCGAGTGGCCGGACATGGCCCAGGCGGTGCACGGGACCACGCTCGGCTCGAACGTCGTGATCGAGCGCAAGGGGCGGGGGATCGCCCTCGTCACGACCGAGGGGTTCCGGGACATCCTGGTGATCGGCCGGGAGAAGCGGTACTCGCTGTACGACCTCCAGATCGAGAAGCCGGACCCGCTCGTCGACCGGTCGATGACGTTCGAGGTTCCGGAACGGGTGCTGGCGGACGGCTCCGTGGAGCGGCCGCTCGACGAGGACGCCGCGCGGGCGCTCGTCCGCGACCTCGAGGCGCGGGGCGTCGTCAGCGTCGCGGTGTGCTTCCTGCACAGCTACGTGAACCCGTCGCACGAGCGGCGGTTCTCGGAGCTCGTGGCCGAGGAGGCGCCGGACATCGTGGTGTCCTTGTCGTCCGAGGTCTCCCCCCGGTTCCGCGAGTACGAACGCGCGAGCACGACGACCGTGAACGCGTACCTCATGCCGTCCGTGCGCGATTACCTGCAGCGCATGGTGGCCGAGCTCCGCGACCGCGGGTACTCCCGGCAGCTGTTCATCATGCAGTCGAGCGGCGGCGTGGCGACGGCGGAGACCATGGCCGAGCACCCGGTCCGGATGATCGAGTCGGGGCCGGCGGCCGGGGCGCTCATGGCCGCGCGGTTCGGCGAGATGACCGGCCACCACGACGTCGTGGCGTTCGACATGGGG
>DATLUW010000949.1:0-2376 GCA_035577825.1 Actinomycetota bacterium
CGCGTGGCGGGCCAGCTTCGTCCGCTCGCTGCGGAGCCGCCGGTGGTGGGAGTTCGCAAGGTTTACGACCGTTCGCCGGAGGTAGGACTCGAACGCTGCCGCGTTGCGAACGTGCAGGAACCTTCCGGCGAGCTTGAGGAAGGCCTCCTGGACGAGGTCCTCGGCCAGCGCACGGTCGCCGGTCAGCAGGTAGGCCACCCGGATCGCGCGGTCGGCGTGGCGGACGTAGAGCTGCTCGAGCACGCCGCCCTCGAGTCGTTCGGGCTCGTCCGTCGCCACCTCCGCCGTCCGCTGCATGCGTCCTCCACCGTGAAGAACGCATCCCGGCGCCGCGAGGTTGCCACGACTTGGGATCCGGACGGGCGTTCTACACTCGCGAGCCGGCCCTCTGAAGGAGGAACGGGTGGCGGAGCACGGCGGAGTCCTGGCGGCGCGGGCGCTGAAGGAGGCGGGCGTCTCGATGCTGTTCGCGCTGCCGGGAGGGCACAACCTGCCGCTGTTCGAAGGGGCACGCCGGGAGGGCCTCCGGCTGATCGACGCACGGCACGAGGAGAACGCCGTGATGATGGCCGAGGGCTGGGCCCTCGCCACCGGCGAGGTCGGCGTGGCGTCGTTCACCGCAGGGCCGGGATTCACCAACGCCGTCGCGGGGATCGCCGAGGCGAACAAGGCCGGCGCGCCCGTCGTCGTGATCAGCGGGCGGACGTCGCTTCGGCAACGCGGTCGGGAAGCCGTGCAGGACCTCGACCAGCTCGGCGTCGTCGCCGCGATGACGAAATGGCGCGAACAGTGCCTCGCCCCCGACCGCATCCCCGAGTACGTGCGCGCCGCCGTGCACCACGCGCGCTCGGGCGCGCCGGGCGTGGCCTACCTCGAGATCCCGCAGGACGTGTTCGGCGCGGAGGCCGAACCCGCCCAGAAACCATGGAGGCAGGGGTTCCGGGCGCAGGCACGACCCGGCGCCGACCCGAACGAGCTCGCCCGGGCGGCCGAGATCCTGCAGCGCGCGGAACGCCCGGTCGTCCTGGCCGGCTCCGGGGCCTTCTTCTCCGACGGCTCGGATGAGGCGCTCCACGCGTTCACCCAGCTAACCGGCATCCCGGTGGTCACCACCAGTGCCGCCCGAGGTCTGCTGGACGACGACCACCCTCGGTGCCTCGGCGGCCTCGTCCACGCCGGCATCGCGGTGGCCTCCAGCGACGCGGTCCTGGTCCTGGGTTCGCGCTTCAACGCGAACCTCCTGTGGGGCGGGGCACCGCTGTTCCCGTTCGAGGGCAAGATCCTCCAGGTCGACGTTCGCCCCGAGCACCTCGGGGGGGAGCGCCTCCCCGACGTGGCGCTCGCCGGCGACTGCACAGTCGTCCTCCGGCAGCTCACCGACGTATGGATCGGCCACCCCGCCGCCAACAAGGGCTGGGTCGAACAAGCCCGCGGCGGCGCCCAGATGTCACGCGAACAGTGGTCGGCGGAGTGCGACCGCCTCGCGGCGAACGGCATCCACCCCGGCTGGCTCGCCCGGGAGACGGCGGCGTTCGCCGAGGAGCTCGGGCCCTGCACCACCGTCAGCGACGGCGGCGACAGCGTGCTGTGGGGCATCGCCTTCGCCAAGGCGCACCGCCCGGGGACGCACATGTACATCGGCAGCGCGTTCGGCACGCTCGGGATCGGGCTGCCGTTCGCGATCGCGGCCAAGGCGGCCCGCCCGGACGAACCGGTAATCCTGTTCACCGGCGACGGCGCGTTCGGGCTGTCGGCAATGGAGCTGGACACGGCCCGGCGCCACGGCCTGCCGGTCGTGGTCGTCGTGGTGAACAACGGCGGCTGGGGTGACGTCCGCCACGAGCAGCGCGCGTTCTAAGGCGCCGAGGCCGACACCGGCGCCGTGCTCTCCGGCATGCGCTACGACCGCTTGGCCGAGGCCGTCGGCGGCCACGGCGAGCGCGT
Organism: Actinomycetota bacterium; assembly: GCA_035577825.1. Taxonomy (GTDB): domain Bacteria; phylum Actinomycetota; class UBA4738; order UBA4738; family JACQTL01; genus DATBHM01. The sequence continues at coordinate 1,945 of DATLUW010000949.1, forward strand.
CGAGGCGCCGGATCAGCTCGAGCCGGCCCTCCGACGGGCGATCGACAGCAACAGGGTCGCCGTCGTCGACTGCGTCACCGACCCCGACGTCATGAGCGACCTCATGAAGAACCTCGGCGGCATGGACGTGATGTAGCAGGGCGATCCGGCGGGGCCATCCGGTCCTATGGCGACCTGACGGTCGTCGCGTCCACGCTCTCGGGGAACAAGGCGCCGGGCGGCGGCGGGGGCGCGATCGACGCGAACAGCAACGTCACCGTGCGGAACTCGACCATCACCGGCAACGTCGGTGGCGCCGCCGGGGGGATCCTCGACGACGTGGCGCCCACGATCGTGGGCTCGACGGTCGCGGGGAACTCGGGGTCCACCGGCAACGTCGCGGGCGACGCCACGCTGACCAACTCGATCCTCGCGAACGGCAGGGCCGGCGGC
>DATLUW010000950.1:0-7749 GCA_035577825.1 Actinomycetota bacterium
CGTCCTCGCCGGCGATCACGACGTCGAGCTCGAGCAGCTCCCCGGTGAATACCGAGAGCACCCGCCCGCCGGCCAACACGGCATCGGCGGGGGCCTCCCCCCGCGCGACGGCGATCCGGGACGCCAGATCACGCTTCGGCATGGATCGCGGCAGCATACGGGTCGAACGCGCCCCGGCGGAAGACCGATCGGCCCCCTCGACGCGGGTGAGCCGGCCCGGCACGGACCTCGCTACGAGGTCTCCCGGACGAACCGAACCACGCGTTCGGCGATCGCCGGGCCCTGCTGTTCCTGCAGGAAGTGGCCTGCACCCTCGACGAACTCCGCCGGCCCCGCGCCCGGGATCCGCGCTGCCATCGCCTCGGCGGCGGCCTTCGAGAAGACCGGGTCCCCGTCGCTGAACAGCACGAGCGCCGGCCGGTCCCACCGCTTGATCCCCTCGCGGACCTCGAGCATCGCGGCCGCGGCCGGATGGTCCGGGGAGGTCGGGACCAGCTCCGGGAACATCACCACGCCGACCCGCGACTCCGGCACCGGGTGCGGCGCGTCGTACCCGGCGACGACGTCCTCCGGCAGGGTGCCCCCGCAGGTGAGGTTCACCAGCTGGCCGGGTCGGAGCTCGAGGTCGAGCTTCCGCACGAAGTCCCGGAACTGCAGCCATGCCTCCGAGGGCGGCCGTCCGCTGAAGATGCCGGTGTTCAGCACGACCAGGCGATCGACGAGATCGGAATGCTCGACCGCGAGCCGGAACCCGATCGGCCCACCCCAGTCCTGGACGACCACGGTCAGCCCGGTGAGGCCGACCTCCGAGACGAACCGCGCGATCGATTCGCAGTGGTGGTCGTACGTGTACCAGTCGCGCCCGGTCGGTTTGTCGCTCCGCCCGAACCCGAAGTAGTCGGGCGCCAACGCCCGGAGGCCGGCACCGGCCAGCAGCGGGACCATGTGCCGGTACAGGAACGACCAGGTCGGCTCGCCGTGCAGCAGGAGCACGGGCCGGCCGTCACGCGGCCCCTCGTCGACGAAGTGCATCCGCAGCCCATCCTGCTCGACGTGATGCGGTTCGAACTCGTAGCCGGTCAGCCGGGCGAAGCGTTCGTCGGGGGTGCGGTAGACGTCCAGTCGCTCAGGCCTCCGGCTCGGTCGAGATGAGGTCGAGATGCACGCCCTTCGCGACGGCCTCGGCCTTCGAGTGGGCGCCCAGCTTGGTGAAGATGCGCTTCACGTGGCTTCGGACGGTGTGCTCCGTGATGTCGAACGCCGCACCGATCTCCGCGGTCGAACGGCCGTTGGCGATGGCCTGGAGGATCTCGACCTCTCGCTCGCTGAGCGGGCCGGACGGGCGATCGGAATGGGTGCCGGCGGCGGGCGAGCCTGGCGGCCCCGCCGGACCCGAGCCGGGCGCCCCCGGCGGCACCGGCGCCGGCTGGTCCCATCCCAGCGCGGAGATCGGCGGCGCGAGCCTGCCGGCCGGCAGCACCATGTTCCCGGACATGGCCATGGTGATCGCGCCGACCAGGGTGTCGGCCAGGTCCGTCTTCATCACGTAGCCGTTCGCGCCGGCCTTCACGGCGCGGGCCATGACGTTCGGCGCCTGGAACGCCGTGATCACCACGACGTGGATCTCGGGGTGCGACTCGCGCAGCTGCGCGGTCACCGCGACGCCGTCGATCCCGGGCAGGTCGATGTCGACGAGGGCGACGTCCACCTCGAGCGCGTCGCACATCTCGAGCGCCTCCTCGCCGGTCGCCGCCGACCCCACCACCACGATGCCGTCCTCGCCCCGCAGCAGCAGCTCGAGCGCCTGCGAGAACATCCGGTGGTCGTCCACGATCAGGACCCGGATGGTCCGGTCCGTCTCGGTCGCGCTCACGATGCCGTCCTCCGCAGGGTGAACCAGAACTCCGACCCCTCGCCGGGTTCGCTCTCGACGCCGATCCGGCCGGCGTGCGCCTCCACGATCTGCCGCGAGATGTACAGCCCGAGGCCCGAGCCCTGCACGGCCTCAGTCGCGGGCCCCGGCAGTCGGCTGAACGGCCGGAACAACTGCTCGGTCTGGCCCGGGTCGATGCCCGCCCCGTGGTCCCGAACCGCGAAGCGCACCTCGCCATTGTCGACGCGGACGTGGAGCTCGATCGGGGTTCCCGGCTCGGAGTAGGCGGCCGCGTTCCCCAGCAGGTTCCGGAACACCTGCAGCACGCGAACCCGGTCGGCGCGCACGGTCGCCGCCCCGGCCTCCGAGGGGACGTCCAACTCCAGCCGCCCGCCGGCGTGGTTCGTGGCGTCGACGGCCTCCTCGACGAGGTCGCCGACGCGTTCGCTCTCGAGGGCCAGCGCCGGGCCGTCGGCGTCGCCGAACATCACGGCCACCGACTGCTCCGCGAGGGCCTTCAGCCGATCGGCCTCCCGCTCGATCCAGCCGGTCACCTCGATGCGCTCGGACTCGTTCATGCGGTCCCACTTCCGGCGGAGCGCGGTGACGTAGGTCCGGAGCGTCGCGATCGCGTGCAGGAAGTCGTGGGTCAGGACCTGGGCGACCTCCGCCTTGGCGCGGTCGAGCCGTTCGAGCTCCTCGACCCGTCCGCGTTCGGCCGCGTAGGCCGCCGACAGGTGCTCCTGCGCCTCCTCCAGGGCGAGACTCCGGAAGAAGCTCTGCCGGGCCAGCGCGAGCGGCAGGATGACGAACAGGACTCCCCAGAAACCGACCTGCAGGTCGATCTTCGCCGCCGCGATCCCGATCACGCCGAGGCCGAGGTAGTTCACGAGGAAGTCGAGGGGCCGCCCGATGTGCAGGCGCCGGAACGTGTCGGCGAGCGACCAGCGCTGCTTCAGGCTCACCCCGACGGCGGCGAGGCCGGCGTTCACCACGTAGGCGGCGACGATGGCGAGCGTTCCCGCCGCGGCGAGCTGCGCGAACTGGTCGTGCTTGTCAGCCAGCGAATGGAAGGTCACGCTCGCCGCGAGCGCCGAGGCCGCGATGATCGAGCGGTTCATCAGCGCGAGGAGCGGATCGATCTTCCCTCGCAGCTCCCGCATGTCGAAGGAGGCGACGAACAGCGCCAGGCACGCGGTCTCCGGCCGGTACAGGATCGCCACCGCCATCAGCATCGGGAAGTCGAGCAGCATCTCGACGCCCCGCCACGGGGAGACCGGCAGGAGGTCGATCGCGGCGATGAGCAGCATCCAGGCGAGGAGGTCGCTCGTGAGGTCGTTCGGGTAGCGGACGAGGCCGATGATCGAGACGGCCAGGACGGGCAGCGTGAGGCCGACCTCGTAGACGGTCAGCCAGCCCCCGGCGGGCCGTTCCGGGGCGGCCGCTGTCTGCGGCTCGTTGGTGTGCTCTCGCGTCGACTGCACGATCCCTCGGAAAAACATGCTGGACGCGCGCCCGCTGGACGTCAATGACGTGAGTCCGGGAGCCGTCCGACATCCCCCGGTCGAAGGGTGATCCCCCTGATGGGGGATACGAAGACCCGCCCGTTGACCGACTCAGAAATCCCCCCGTCCTGCCGATACCCGGGATCGAGGATGTGCGGTTCCCTTCTGTAGGTCAGGACCGCTCTCCCCACGAGGCAGGGAAGGAGGGACGATGAAGAGGCTCGCGCGTTTCGCGGTTCCGCTCGCCACGCTCGCTGCGCTCGTGGCGGCTGCTAGCGCCTCCTGGCGCGTTCAGTGATCTCGGGCGCGGGTTCCTTCTCCCGCGCCGGGGTGGTGTGATCCCGGGCTGAGCTTCCCCGAGCCCGGGATCGTTCGTCGTACCTACGGCGGGCCTTCGGCCCGCCGTGTTCGTGTGTCCCGGCCCCGCCGCCCCGGCGTTCGCTAGTTCTCGCGGCCGGCGTCGATCGTGGCCGCGACCTCCATCGCACGGCCGGGATCCACGTCGGACAGCGAGCCGTTGCCGTTCGCCGCGATGCTCCCCGGGAGGGCGTGCCGCCGCTCCATCTCCTCCGCGACCTGCTCGTCGGCCGCGGAGAGGTCGTCCGGGTTCGTGTCGGCGTAGTCGATGACCCCCATGTCGACGAACGCCGCTTGCACCTTGTCCCCGAACAGCCCGAGGTCCTTCACGGTCGGCACGATCCGGGAGAACAGCATCTTGCGGAACTCCCCGAGGATCTGGGAGCTCTCCACGTACTCGATGCACTCGTCGACCGGCAGGCCGAGGTGCTCCCAGATCTCGTCGCCCCGGAACCGGTCGCGCATCAGGTACGACGCGTAGACGATGAACTCCTCCCGCTCGTCGCGCTCCGCCTGGGTGAGCTGCGGATAGTAGTCGCGGAGCGAGAGCCGGCCGAACGCCACGTGCCGCGCCTCGTCCTGCATCACGTAGGCGTTCAGCGCCTTCGCGAGCGGCTCCTCCGAGAAGTCCCGGACCATGGCGAACGCCGCCAGCGCGAGCCCCTCCACCATGATCTGCATGCCGAGGCACGTCATGTCCCACCGCCCGTCGCTCACGATGTCGTTCAGCAGCGACTTCAGGTTCGGGTTGATCGGGTAGGCCAGCTCGATCTTCTCGCGGAGATAGCGCGAGTAGGTCTCCATGTGCCGGGCCTCGTCCATGACCTGCGTCGCCGCGTAGAACTTGCAGTCGACGTCCGGCACGGTCTCGACGATCTTGGCGGTGCAGACGAGCGCGCCCTGCTCGCCGTGCAGGAACTGCGAGTTCATCCACGCGCCCATGTGGTGACGGAGCTCCGCGTGACCGCGTTCGTCCATGGACTCCCACGTGTCCGAGCCGTAGATCGGGATGTAGAAGTCGGGGAGGTTCTCCGGCGACTCCGGGTCGACGTCGATCGACCAGTCGAGCCGGGTGTTCGTGTTCCACTGCTTCTCCTTGCCCTTCTCGTACAGGGAGAGCAGCCGTTCGCGGCCGTCGTCGTAGTCGAACGAGAACACGGTCGAGCTCTCGCCCGGCACGGCCCACCGCGTCTGGTCGACCGGGACGACGTAGTGGCGCGTCGTCATGGAGCGGGCCTCCTTCCGGAAGGAAGCGACGCTCCGCCGCGGGCATCCCCGTCGGGGGCGGGGTCGCGGAGCGTCGCCATCAGCATCGCCGCCAGGTCGGCGGCGACCACCTCGTCGGGTCGTTCGGACGGCGTGAGGACATAGGAGATGATCGCGCGGGTGGCCCCATCGAGCGCGCCCCGCAGGGCGTCGGTCGGGAGGTGCGGCGCGCGGGGCTGCAGGACGTCGATCATGGCCTCGCGGGCGCGGACGATCACGGGGAGCCCGCGCGTGGTCAGGTACGGGAGGAACGCCACGGGGTCGGTCGACACGAGCCGGTCGAGCAGCGGGTGCTCCCGGGCGAACCGCAGGACGAACGCCACGCCGTTCGCGATCGCCGGGCCGAGCTCCTCGTGGCCCTCGATGGCGTCGCGGACGCCGGCGATGAAGGCCTCCTCCTCGCGCGCGACGAGGCTCACGATGAGGGCGTCCTTCGACGGAAAGTAGCGGTAGACGGTCTGCCGCGAGAGGCCGGCGCGCTGGGCGACGTCCTCGACCGTGGTTCGCGACAGGCCGAAGTCCTCGAGGGCGTCGAACGCCGCGTGGAGGATCCGTTCGCGGGTTCCCGTGCGCAGGTCGTCGGCGGTGATCGCCATGACCGCGTGACAGTAGGACCGAACCTGTCACACCGTCAAATCGGCCGGTGGCGGTTGGACGGTTCCGGGATTGGGGCCGGTGGGCGCTGTTAGCATGCCGCGACCATGGAACTCCCCGAGGAGCTCGCGTCGCGTCCGCCGCGCCCGTCCGGCGAGCAGCCGACCGCCACGCTGACGATCGACGCGTACAACCGGCTGAAGGGCGAGCTCGAGGGGCTCAAGGCCGACGGGCGTGACCACATCGCCGAGCGCCTGAAGCACGCCCGCGAGCTCGGCGACATCCGCGAGAACGCCGAGTACGACGCCGCCAAGAACGAGCAGGGCCTCATGGAGGCCCGCATCCGGCAGCTCGAGCGCATGCTCCGCGACCCGGACATCGTCGAGGCGCCGGTCGACGCCGACGCGGTCGGGCCGGGCATGCTCGTCACGGTGCTCCCCCTCGACGACGACGATCCGGAGGAGGAGACCTACCTCCTCGCCGACTCCGCGGAGGAGCGCGCCTCAGGAGTCCGAACGATCACGACGACGTCGCCGCTCGGCAGCGCGATGCAGGGGGCGACGAAGGGCGACGAGGTCGCGTACCAGGCGCCCGGCGGCAGCTTCCGCTATCGGATCGTCGAGTTCCGCCCGCACTCGTAGCGACCGATCGCCACGCGTCGGTTCTCCCGTCGTTGGAATCTCCGCCGCACGGTCGCGGTCGTCGCCCGGCGAGGCTAGCCTGAGCACGATGGACTCGAAGGAACACGGCTCGGGCGAGGCGCCGCGCATCCGGGACGCGCCCGGCCCGCGTCGCAACCAGAGCATCATCGGCCCGCTGTTCCAGAAGGTCTTCATGTGGCCGTACCGGGTGACCCTGGTCGGCCTGTACCGGGCGGGCGTCCGGCCCTGGCAACTCACGATCCTGTCGCTCGTCATGAACGTCGTCGTCGGGTGGCTGCTGATCGACGGGCAGTTCTTCCTGGCGGGGATCCTGCTCATCCCGGCGGGCTTGTTCGACGTATTCGACGGCGGGGTCGCCCGGATGCGCGGCGAGGAGAGCCGGTTGGGAGCGTTCCTCGACTCGACGCTCGACCGCGTCTCGGACGGGATCCTGTTCGGCTGCCTGTTCTGGGCGCTCGCCGGGCAGGGACACCACACCGCGGCGATCCTCGCGCTGTCGACGCTCTCGATCTCGCTGGAGGTCTCGCAGATCCGCGCCGAGGGGGAGGCGCTCGGGGTCAAGCTCTCGGAGGGGGTGTTCCAGCGGCTGGAGCGCTATGTGGCGCTGATGGTCGGGCTGACGGCGCCCGGCGCGCTGCTGCCGGTCCTCGCGATCCTCACCGCGCTCGGCGGCATCACGATCGCGCAGCGGGTGTGGTCGGCGTGGCGCGGGCTGTCGAAGCCCCAGCCGCCGGCCGAGCAGCCGCTGCAGGCCCCCGCGACCTCCTGAATCGAACCGTCACTCGGCGGGCGTCGCGGGGTCCGGCGTCCCCTGCCCGTCGCGGGGCGCACCGACGTTCCCCTCGTCGAACAGCGGCGCGTCCACCTCGGCGGGCTCGGTCGCGGCGGCGTCGCGAGCCCCGGGGTCCGTGGGCTTCGCGGCCGCGGGCGGGCCGGAGCCGTTTCCGTTGGGCCGCGTCGCCGACGCGGGCTTCCGGCTGTGCTTCCGGCGGCGCCACACGAAGAACCCCACCACCGCCGCCACCAGCAGGACGAACAGCACGATCGCGAGCGGCAGGTATTTCTTCAGCTTGCGAGCGGTGCCGACGATGCCGGCGTTCGCGATCTTGCCCTCGAGCGCGCACGTGAGCTCCGTCGAGGCCGGATGCTGATTGCTGTCGGCGACCTCGAACGGCGGGCCGTTGAACAGCTCGAACATGCACTTCACGCGGCTCCCCGGCAGCAGCACGTTCCCCGAGGCCGAGCCGCTCGTGTGGTTGATCTGGATGCGCGCCCGGATCTGGTTGCGCACGACCACGAGCGGTCCCCGGTCGAACGAGTTCCCGGCACGGAGGAACGCGTCGCCGGGATGCGCGGGGTCGGTCTGGACGTTGTGTTCGATGCGAACGTCCTTCCACGTCTCGCTGCCGCCGATCCCGGCGATCGCGTAGTTCCCCACCCAGCCGAACTTGTCGTCGCGGACGGTCGCGGTGTCGATGTAGCCGTGGTGGCG
>DATLUW010000951.1:0-2257 GCA_035577825.1 Actinomycetota bacterium
CTGAAGTGCGTTCGTCACGAGGTTCGCGTCGTTCGCGTCGAGCACCCGGGCTTCCGCGGAATCGATGGAATCGTCGATTTGGCCGTCGCTCGTCTTGATCTGGAGCAGCGGCGTGGCCCAGTGGCGGACACCCTGATCCGCGAGCGTCCCGTACGCGTTGGTCATCTCGAGCGGGTTGACGCCGACGGAGCCAAGTGTGATCGCGCACGTGTCGGGCAGCGTCGACTTGATCCCGAGCGTGTGCGCCATGTCGACGACGTTGCTCGGGCCGAGCTGCGCGATCACCTGCGCGAAGATCGTGTTCACCGAGTGGGCCGTCGCCTGGAACAGCGTGAAGTCACCGGACTCCTCATCGCCAGCGTTCACCGGATGCCAGATCCCGTCCGGTTGGGAGGGGTCCGGGCACTGCGGGATGGCGATCGTCGAGGGACCGTGCCAGTAGGCGTTCGGGTCGTAGCCGGCCTGCATCGCGGCGGCCAAGGTGAACGCCTTGAACGCGGAGCCGGATTGCCGGCCCGAACCGCCGACGCCGGTGGCGTAGTTGAACTGGCTCTTGTTCCAGTCGCGGCCGCCCGCCATCGCAAGGATCTGCCCGGTGCGTGGGTCCATCGCGACGAGTGCTGCCGCGGGGTCGTTCTGTTGATCGGGCAGCCCCTGCTTGATCGCGTCCTCGGCGTCGGCCTGTAGGCCGAGGTCGAGCGTCGTCATCACCTTCATGCCGCCCGCGTACACCTGCGCCTCGCCGTACTTCTGGAAGAGCAGTTGGCGCACGTACGCGGCGAAGTACTCCGACTGCCCCGGCGCCCGCAACTGTTCGGTCTGGTCCGGCACCGTCCCACAGCACTTCTTCGCCTTCAGACGCGTGTCCTGTCCCTGCGAGATGTACCCGTACTGCGCCATCTGGTCGAGGGCGTAATTGCGCCGGTACCAGTTGTCGCTCGGCCGGTTGATCGGATCGTACAGATCGGGGGCGTGCAGCACCCCGGCCAGTGACGCCGATTCCAACACGGTCAACTCGCTCGCGGGTTTGCCGAAGTACGTCCGCGCGGCCGCCTGGATCCCGTACGCGCCGTGCCCGAAGTACACCGTGTTGAGATAGGTCGCGAGGATCTGATCTTTGCTCATCGACTGCTCGAGCTTGATCGCGAGCAGGCCCTCGCGGATCTTCTCCTCGATCGTGCGCGGCGGCAGGGTGTAGCTCTGCACGCCGTCCGCATCGGTCGAATAGGTCCCCGCGTAGACGTTCTTCACGAGCTGCTCGGTGATCGTGGAGGCGCCCTGTACGGTCTGTCGCTTGATCAGGTCCGTGAAGGCGGCGCGCATGATCCCCGGGACGTCGACACCGGGGTGGTTGTAGAAGTCGTGGTCCTCGGTCGCGATCACCGCGTCTGTGAGGTGCGGCGAGATCTGCTGCAACGGCACGACGGTGCGGTCGACCGAGCCGTGCAGGGTCGTCAGCAGGTGCCCGTTGCGGTCGTACAGGTAGGTGGTCTGGATCGGCGGCAACGCCTGGGGAAGCTTGATCCGGGCATACGCGATGTAGAGGCCGATCCCTGCGAACAGTGCGAGCACGAACGGGGTGGCAAGGACGAAAACCCACCATCGGCGGCGGAGGAACGACTTCTTCTTCGGGGCCGCCCCGGCTTTGCCGGGCGTGGTGCCCGCGCCGCCGGCGGGCTTCGTCTTCGCCGCGGCGGCCCCCCCACGTGTGGTTGCAGCGGCCTTCCCGGCTTTCCCTTTGGAGGAGGGCCTGGAGGCATGCTTGGGGGTGTATCGGTCCCCGGTAGAGGCCGACGAGCGATCGCGCGACACGGTCGCCCGATGCTAGCAAGGGGTTGCGCGGTCAGGGGTCTGGGCGTGTGACGAGTCGGTGCTGTTGGTCAGCCCGCGGCGCTGCGCCGGGCCGTGAAGGCCTCCCGCAGGTGGTTCCACTGGCAGACGCGGCAGACCTCCACCACGTAGCAGCAGGAACCGGGGCTGGCCGCGGCCATCCGCAGGCCGGTGTCGATCGACCAGACGCGCCCGTTGTCGTGCTTGAGGGCGTCGCCGTAGACGTAGGCGAGGAGGACCAGCTTGTCCTTGCCGCAGACCGGGCAGTCGACGCGGGTGGGCTCGCCGACGTACTTGGCCGCCCGCATCAGCTCCGGGTGTGCGTCGCAGAGGTCATTGACCGACTGGAGGCCCCGCTGGGTGTCGCGGAGGATCGCACGCTTGGCCAACGTGTAGTCGATCACGTTGAGCTCGGCGCGCCGGGAGC
>DATLUW010000952.1:0-5084 GCA_035577825.1 Actinomycetota bacterium
GATTCAGCTTTACGCCGACCTAAGGCACGGCAACGTCGCCCACCCGGGCGACGGGTACCTGGATCAGCTGATTCGTTACCAGGACTTCGCCGAGCGGGACGACGTGCTGATTTACGATATGGACATGTACAATGGCGCCCGGGGAATCGCGGCATTTGAAAAAATTCTGGGAGCACGGTTGGAAGCCATTCGAGCTCGCTTAATTCTCAACCGGGGGGCAAACCTCGTCGGTCGGTTGGACGCTCGTCGGTCGGGCTTCCTTCTCGTTGGCGAGGCCCCCAGCCCCCGCTCGGCCGGCTACGCGAGCCCCGACTGGCCGTGGTGCGACCGAGACGACCGGGTCTCGTCAGCGACGTGGTTGAATCAAGCGATCCATCGCCTGGCCCTTCGCGAGGATCGGCTCTCGTTCACGAACGCCGACGGCGACTTCAACTACCTTCCCGAGCTCCTCTGGGATCAGCCGCAACTGCGGGTTATCGCGCTGGGCGACGTGGCTTATCGGCGGGTCACCAAGCTCGGTGGGACGGCGACCCGGGTGGGGCACCCGCAGCATCACCGGCGATTTCACCACGGGGACGGCCCCGCGGGCTACGCGAGGATTCTAAGGGAGGCGATGACATGACCACCGCAACAACCGTTTGGCGAACGCTTCTCACAGAACTTCTTGATACGGGGCTCCCGACGGCCCAGGACTCCGGTGGTGCGGAGTGGCGGGGCACGACGTCATACGAGATCCTAGCCTGCAAAACCGTTTGGCCGATGAACCGAGCGGTTGTTCTTTGCCCGGGACGACGGGCTGGTTATCGGTTCATGGCGGCCGAAGCGGCGTTCATTCTCTCGGGATCGAACCGCCTCGCGGAGATGACGCCGTATGCCCCGGCTCTCACGAAGCTCTCGGATGACGGTGAGTTCTTGACCGGGGCGTATGGGCCGCGGTACCTTGATGATCTTCCGTACGTTCTCGGCGCGCTCTCACGGGACCCGGCAACGCGACAGGCCGTTCTGTCGATCTGGCGTCCGCGACCGGGACCGTCGAAGGATATCAGTTGCACGCTCGCACTTCAGCTGTTGATCCGGCCCGTTAACGGGCGACCAACGATTCATTGCGTGGCAACCATGAGGTCGAGCGACGCGTGGATGGGGATAACTTATGATGTTCATGCGTTCTCGATGATCGCGGCGCACGTCGCGCTTCATCTGCGCGGTCGTCTCGGCCCGCTCTCCCTGGGAAACCTGTATCTTATCGCGGGAAGCCAGCATCTCTACGCGATCGACCGCGACGTCGCTGCGGTCTGCGCGGCCCGCGAGGACGAGCTCGTCGACCTCAAGCCGCTCGACCTCGCCGACTTCGCGAGGCCGGCAGATCTTATATCACATCTTTGGGCTTTTGCTCGTAAAGAATATGGTGACTTAAACGGTACTTGGCTTAGAGAATTAGCATGATCGGATTTGTGTACATCTGGTTTGATCGGAAGCGGCAAATGTATTACATCGGGTCGCACGTTGGCCGTGAGAACGACGGGTACATTTGTGGTAGTATAAAAATGCGCAGAGCTTTTAAAAAACGGCGTGAAGATTTTAAGCGACGCGTTCTTCAACGCGTTTATGGCGATATCATTGAACTTCGCGTAGCTGAAGCTTATTGGCTTAAGATGATTAAGGAAGAAGAATTAGGGATTCGATACTATAATTTTAAGAAAGTTGCTACTGGTTTTGACAGCGCTGTGTCGCGTAAAGCACACGCGATTAAAACTACTGACGGTAAAAGCGTAGCCGCCGTTAAAGGCGCTATAAATTCTCACCGTAAAAAAACCGCTGACGGAAAAAGTATTCGAGCTGTTAAACAAGGTCAGATTATGGCGCGTTTTATGCATGAAAAACGTCCAGAACATATTGCAAAGTTAAATAAAGAACTTCATGCTGCTAAAGATATCGACGGTAAAAGCATATTCGCCAAATACATACAAGAACTTGCTCGTGTGAAAAAAGATGAACGCGGAAAATGCATGAATTCAGTTAAAGGCGGTCGAGCTGGTGCAGCTACACTCCATTCGGCTAAAGACGAGCTTGGAAAAAGCATTATGGCGGTCAAAGCTGGAAAAGCTAGTGGCTTAGCGCGACGACGTAGGGCGGCGGAGCTAAAACCATGACGGCGGTTATCCGTTGGTCGGGAACCTCGTACGGCGACCGGCTGGGGGAGCTTCGATCGTGACCCGCCCCACCCGCGATGAGTCGATGATGGCCCTCGCCCGCGTCATCGCGGCCCGGTCGACCTGCCCGCGACGGGGGGTCGGCGCGGTCCTGACCGACGTGAACGGCCGGGTTCTGGCCGTGGCCCACAACGGGGTCGCGATGGGTGAGCCTCACTGCGTTGATCATCCGTGTGGCGGCGAGGGGTTAGCGTCCGGGACCGGGCTCGACGCGTGCGCGGCCTGTCACGCGGAGGTCAACGGGCTGCTGTTCTGCGCCGACGTGATGAGGATCGACACCCTTTACGTCACGGCCAGCCCGTGCAAGCTGTGCGTGAGATACCTCTTAAATTCGTCCTGCCGGCGGATCGTCCACGGTGGGGTGTACGACCCCGCCGCGCTCGACCGCTGGCTGGCGGCGGGGCGGTCCGCCGTGGAGCTAAAGGAGTTTAACTGATGGACATCGGAGCACCCCTGCGCCACGGGACGATCGTCCCCGAGAGCGAGCCCGTCTCGGCCCCGGAACCGGCCCAGCGGCCCGCGCCGTCACCCCGGCCGCGCGCCCCGATTCCCGAGCGCGAGAGGGAGCCCGCGTGATGGCGACGCCACCGTCCGGGTGGACCCACATCGGTCACATCCTTAACACCGATGGTCCGGCGGGTACGAAGGTCGAATCCGCCGGCGTCCGCCTCGGCGAGATCACCGCGTGGCGGCTGTGGTGGGTCGACGGCCACGGCCACCGTCTTAGGTCGGTGGTCCGCGACGAGCCGTGGCTGCCCGGCGTGCCGATGACCGGCGATCCTAAGCCGGACAACCGCGCGGGGGTCTACGCCTTTCGTGAACCCGCCGACGCGTACTGCGAGCTCAGCATCACCGAAACGCCGCTGGTCCTCGGTACGGTCAAGCTGTGGGGCCGCTACGTCGAGCACGAGCGCGGCTACCGGGCCGAGTTCGCCCGGATCACGTCGCTCGTGGCGACGGCGCGGCGCGACCGGACCACCGACATCTTCACGCTCAGGGATCTGTACCTCGACCACCGCTGCCCGGCGGGGCTGACCCCGGTCGCAGACCCGGAGGGACGCGTCGTCGGGGTGACGACGGTCCGATCGTCATGGTCTGGGAGATATGCCGATGGCTGGCTGCCGCCGGTCACGGTCTGCGAGCCGATGGAAGTCTCAGCCCCAGCGGACTGGCTCACCTCGGAGGGTCCGACGAGGATGATCCGCCACCAGACCCATCACTGGCGCGGCCTGGCGCTGCTGCTGGAGCCGGGGCAGGACCCGACGTGGCTCCCCGGCTGGCTGCCGCTGCCCGTCGGGGACGAGAAGACGCTTGGGGACAACGACTGATCGGATGGGGGAATGCATGTCGCAGCAATGGTTGCCTGGCTCACGTTACACGGGTGCTCCCACCCCGGCGCGGTGGGCATCACGGCCAACCTATGGGTCGAGTCGCACCTGGACCCCGCCGCCGTGGGCTCCGGCCTCGGCCTTGCCCAGTGGGTCGGCCCGCGCCGGGCGAGGATGCTCGCCCACGCCGGCCGGCGATGGCGTGACGCCGAGGTTCAGCTGATGTTCCTCCGAGCGGAGGCCACCGAGCGGGGCGACTGGGTCGCGACGTGCGGGGCGCGCACCGCCACCGCGGCGACCGCCGTCTGGCTCCGGCGCTACGAGCGCGGGTCGGGCCTCGCCCACCGACTTACGGTCGCCCGGTGGGTGGCGGCGCAGGTGGGAGGAGTTAGATGACCGAGCTGGTGACGTCCGAGGGCAAGCGCGCGATCGACGAGTGGCAGAACGCCATCAAGATGGTCGACCAGGCGAGGTCGCGTCTCCGTAACGCCGAGGGCGCTCTGGAAACCACGGAGGAGCGCCTGGCCAAGTGGATGCTCCCCGAGGACGCTACCGTCGGAGAGAAGATCGCCGTCTGGCACGGCGACTCGCTGATCCAGGTCGAGGTGCTGGGGTTGAACCCGCTAAAGACCAAGATCTCGATACGCACTCGGGGTAAGCATGGCTTCGAGCAGGGGCTCAGGGTAGCGTGACCCACGTCCCCCTGCCCGAGTTCGCCCTCGCCCACGGTTCAACCTTGCTCGGCGTGCTGATCGCGCTCGCCGCCGGGGCGACGGCGCTCTGCGTCTGCGCGCTCTTCTACCTGAGGTGACGGATGACCTTTGACGCGGACTTAGACGTTCCCATGCCACCCCGGAAGCCGACACCCGCGCCGCCGTCCCTGGCCGGGTTCTACCGTACGGTGGGCATCCCGGCCTTCTGGGACGGTGCTCGCGCCGTGCGGGAGGCCGAGGCCTCCCTGGGCGGTTCGGTTCATAACCTGACCCGGATCGAGGTCCTCCGGCGCGCCGCCGAGGCCGGCGAACGAATGGAAACCGTGCCCGAGCTGCGCGAGTGGATGGCGCACGGGAGATGACCCTGTTCATCCCCGGCTCGTTCCTCTCGCACTCCGGCCTCACACTGCCGTTCAAGATCGAGTGCGACGCGCTGAGCGATGACGATCTCGCGACGCTCGCCAAGATGGCCGGTGCCCGGATCGCGTTCCAGAGCGTCATCGGCGTTCCGCGCGGCGGGCTGCGGTTTGCCGCCGCGCTCGAGCCATACGCCGTTCCATACGCGCCCGCGCTGCCTCGCTTGATCGTCGATGACGTCCTGACGACCGGTACTTCAATAACAAACCTGTGGCGAGACCTCGGGCGCGGGCTGAACGTCAAGGGTCTCGTTATCTTCGCCCGTGGGCCGTGCCCCTTCTGGGTCGAGGCGATGTTCACCCTCAATTCGAGGTTCGGTCCATGAACGCCTGCGAACGCGGCCACCGCTACGCCTATGCGGGCATCCGGTACGCGGACGGGACGAACCCGCTCCCCGGCTCCGGCGCGCGGGCGCG
>DATLUW010000953.1:0-7914 GCA_035577825.1 Actinomycetota bacterium
CGCCCCCGATGAACGCGGACGACTGCATCAGGTCCGCCCAGACGAGGTCGAGGGCGGGAGCGATGTCCCGTGTCATCGCGGACAGGTCCAACAGCGGGACTCGAGACGGAACGGCAGCGCGGATGTCATCAGTGAGCATGCTCTACACCTCGACGAGATCGGACAGGACGACGGTGTCCATGTCGATCTCGTCGACATGGACCGGACGGGACTCGCGCAGCGAGATCTCCGCTGCTTCCAGCGTGCGCACGACGTCGCACCCGTTCGCGCCATCGGTCAGCGGCTGCTGACCCGTGAGCGCGGCCTGGACGAACTCGCGATCCTGGATGCCAAGGGGTTCGTCGAATGCCACGAACGGCGAGCGAATCTCCCCGTAGCGGTAGGACATGGGGACGTCCTGGAGCGCTCCGTCCTCGGTGCCGGCGAGCCCCTTGTCGTAGATGCGGATCCGCTCGTCGTTGGAGAGGTCGTTGTACACGGCCATCTTCTGACTGCCGACGACGGTCACGCGGCGGACCTTGCACGGGTCCAGCCAGCTGACGTGAATCGTGGCCGTCACGTCCGGCTCGAAATACTGCAGCCGGATGTAAGCGACGTCCTCGAGCTCACGGTGCCCGTGGCGGGCACCCCACGCCTGGACGACCGAGGGCCGAGCCCCCAGCACGTGGTTGAAGATGGACACGTCATGCGGAGCGAGATCCCAGATGACGTTGACGTCCGACTGGTAGAGGCCGAGGTTCAGGCGGGCCGAATCCAGGTAGTAGATGGAACCCAGCTCGCCGCTCTCGACCAGCTCGCGCAGCTTCCACACCGCCGCGTTGTATTCGAAGGTGTGACCTGCCATGAGGATGGCGCCCGACTCGGCCGCCGCTTCCATCATTCGCCGCGCATCGACGGATCGCGTTGCAAGTGGCTTCTCGACCAGCACGTGCTTGCCGGCGCCAAGCGCAGTGAGGGCGAGCGATGCGTGCGTCGACGGCGGCGTGGCGATGACGAAGGCGTCGCACTGGTCCAGGACGTCGTCGAGCGACGATGCGACCTCGAGCGACGGAAACGCCTGCTTCAACTCAACCAAGCGCGAGTCGCGGGCATCGATCGCGACGACCTGATGTGCTTCACCGATGCCGCACAGGACTCGGATGTGTTTGGAACCCCAGTAGCCACAGCCAACGACGCCAATCTTCATAAAGTCCCCCCTTCAGAGACCGGACGGTTGCTTCTCCGTCCGATCAGGTCCACTCAGCGTATGGCCGGCCCGATACCCTGCCATCCGATGAACGGTGTATTCATGGAACCCTCTTTGCACGACTGTTCGCACGAATGCTCGGGCGACGAGTCCCCGGATGCGGTTCAGCGAGGAACTCCTGATAGACGGCATTCGCCCGCGCCCGCGCCTTCGCCAGCGCCGGCGTCATCCACGCCGTCTCGAACGCTTCCTTCTCCCGGTCCCGCTCAGCCGAGGGAACCCACGTGTCGGCCTTGACCCCTTCCTGCGCCGGCATCGCTTCCAGCGCTGGCTGCAGCTCCTCGATCGAGACGAGGCCCGATTCGAACCCGAGGAGCTCCGGCGAGAGCGTCGGACGGCGCCTCACGAGGTCGAAGCACGCCTTGACGTTGGAATCCGTTGGGACGAACTCGTTGAACGAGGTCCCGAACCGGGCGTTCAGCCGCCGGATGACGGATCCGAAGTCGGTCGTCACGGTCTCGAATTCCCCGACGGTGAATGCCGCGCGGTAGGGCATCAGGACGGAGTAGAAGCGCGTATAGGCGGTGATCGCGTCGCGCATGTCCACCCGGGGCTCTCGAACGACCTGGGACAGCACGGCACCCTTCGGATCACGGATCACGACGATCGCGGGCACGCCTGCCTTCGCGGCCGCGATCAGCTGGGCGGGCGCATGCAGGTGATGGGCGAGTCGAACCGGCCGCTCCTGCGCCAGTTGCAACGCGTAGACGGCGAACGTGCAGGCCGACCGCGTGTACCCGTCGATCACGAGCTCCGTTTCCGGTCCGATCACCTCCGGACTCGGCAGCCGGTACTTCCGGCGCGCGAATGGAAGATAGATCGCCGGATGCTCCGAGAAGGCCGTGCGGATCCTGTGCCGAACCCGAAAGTAGGGCGTGGCGGCTCGGCTGAATTCGCCCTTGGCCCGGTCCCGGTCCGACGTGACGGACGAGTCGCCGATCTCGAGCCCCGAACGAGATTCCTGCGTGGTCATGTGGATGCGATTCCCGGCGTCCCGTTGATCAGTCGACGTCATCGCCGGTCGGCAATGCGGCCAGTGTCATGCCGTCCGCACCAACGGTCAGCGTCGTGATGGCTCCCCGTCCAATGGGAATCCGCCACTCTTCCCCCCCGACCGGCTCGATGCTGAGGATGGCGAGACGGATCATGACCGCATGGGTAACGGCCGCGACCGCCTCGCCGGCGTGCCGCTCACCGATCAGCGTGAGGGCATCCAGGATTCGCTTCTGTGCGTCCGTCAGCCGTTCTCCGCTCGGACACACGGCCTCATACGGATTCGTCCGATACAGGCGGTACGCGTGCGGGTCGAACATCTCCGCTTCGCTGGAGGTCATTCCCTCCCAGGCCCCGTAGTCGACGTTGATCAGGCCGTGCAGGATCCGGATATCGGGCACCCGCGCCTCGTCGGCGATGATCTGGGCGGTGGCGATCGTTCGCCGCAGGCCGCCCGCGTAGACGGCACCCAAACCGGAGTCGGACAGCTGACGAGCCGCGTCGACGGCATCCTGATACCCCTGGGCGTCGAGCGGGATGTCGCGCCTGCCTCGATAGCGATTCTCCACGTTCATCGTGGTCGTCCCATGCCGAACCAGATAGACCGTCGCAACGTCGGTTGCTTGTTTCGGACTCGCAAGCGTTCGTTCCATCATTTGATGCCTCACCCCTCCTCGCGCGAGCCAGTGGTCACGCGTTCGGCCAATTCCGGCTCAATACCAGCAAGGTATGCGGGTGCACGGGTGCGTACATCGTGCACTGGGGGGAAGTCGCCTACCGCGGATGCTGGTGGGCGTTACCGTCCGCCACGCGTGAGCAGCCGGAAGCGGCGCACGGGGCGTTCCTCGGTCTCTCCATAGGCCGGCCCGTACTGCGTTCCGACCTCCTCCTCCGGCGCATCCAGGAGTGCCGCCCCCAGGATGTTGGCGTCGAGGGTCGCCAGCTGCTCCTGCGCATGGACGATGTTCTTCCTCGTCGCCTTCTTCGCGCTCGCCACGAACAGCACGCCATCGCACGCCGGAACGAGGACGGCGGCATCGGTGACGGGGAGCAGCGGACAGGCGTCGATCAGGACGTAATCGGCGGTCTGTCGCAGCTCGTCCAGGAGATCGACCATGTCGCCCGAGCCGAGCAGCTCGGGCGGATTGCTCGGCCTCGAACCGCTGGGGATCAGCAGAAGGTTCGGGGCGTCCGCACGCTGCGCCACCTGATCCCAACTCGCCTGCTGCAGGAGCACGTCGACGAGTCCAGGGGAGGACGGCGACTGGAACATCCGCTCGATCCGGGGACGTCGCAGGTCCGCGGAGACGAGGATGACCCGCTTGCCTGCCTTGGCCAGCGCCACCGCCAGGTTGGCCGCGACGAAGGTCTTGCCCTCCCCCTCCCGAGCGCTCGTGATCAGGATCGTGGACGCCCGGTTCTGCATGGACGCGAACATGAGATTGGTCCGGAGCTGCCGGAAGCGCTCGGCGGCATTGGATTCCGGGTCCGATTCGACGACGAGGTTCATGCTCGGCGAATCCGACATGCGGACGGGGGACAGGGTCGCGAAGACCGGAGTGCGGAGAAGACCCTCGAGGATCTTCGCGTTTCGAACGCGGTCGTCCGTGTACTCCCGGGCGAGCGCACCCCCCACGCCGAGCAGCACCCCCACGAAGATCGCGAGGAACGCGTTGATCGGAACGTTCGGCCGCGACGGCGACAGCGGCAGCTCGGCGTCCTGCACGATGCTGCCCGGCTGTGTGCCTTGGGCAGGTGTGAGGTCCGACATCTTCTGCTGCAGGATGCCGATCTGCGAGATCACCGATGTTTCCTCCGCCCGGATCCGCGCCCGCTCGGCTTCGGTCCGGGCCGCGGCCTCTTGGTCGTACAGCTGGCCGAGCTGATCGCTCAGTGTCTGAATCCTGTCATCGATCGACTGCGTCGAGGCCTTCAACTGGCTCGCCGCATCCTGTGCCCGGAATTCCAGATAGGCCTTGGCGAACGCCTCGGCCCGCGTCTGCGCCACCCGGGGACTGGCGTCGAGGTAGGAGAAGTTGAGGATCTCCGTGTCGAGCGGAACGCCCACCGTCAGGTCCCTGGTGAGCGCCAGCAGCGAGTCCGTGGAATGCACCGCCTTCGCGGCCAGGACGGCGACGGCGGCCGATTCCGCGACCTGCTTCTCCGTGGCCATGTTCGGAGGTGTGGTGGTTGACCCGGTGTTCGTGGGGTCGACGAGGACCGCGGCAGTCGATGTGTAGAGGCGGGTCTGCCGCATGGTGAGCACCATGGCAACGGCGAACACCAGCAGCGCGATCAGGACGATCGTCCACCGCCGCCGCGACAGGACGGCCCAGACCGAGTCCTCGCCTTCCTCGACTCGGGCGTATCCGTTCGACGACGGGGCGACGGCCGGCTGACGGATGGAACGTCCGGGCATCATCGTGCCTTCCTCCGGAGGCGTCCGAGCCGACACATCGGCCTCAGGACGCGACCACTCAGACCGCGGGGGGCGTCGCTACCGAACCTGGACATTTTCGATCAGTTCCTCCATGACACCTTCGCGCATCGCGAATGCGATCGCGGCCACCCGGGAATGAACCCCGAGCTTCTGCATGATGTTCTGCACGTGAGTCTTCACGGTCTGCGGGCTGATGACCAGGGAATCGGCGATGGCAAAGTTGTTGTTTCCCTGCGCCAGCAGGGCAAGCACGGTCTTCTCCCGCCGACTCAACTGTTCGAGTTGACGCCGCTGCTCGAACGCTTGATTCCTGCTGTTCAGCAGGCGATCGATCAACGGCCCGACCATCTTCGACGGGATGTACGTGTCGCCGCCCGCCACGTACCGGATGGCCCGCAGCAACTCTTCGAAGGACCCTCCCTTGTGGATGTACCCAGTGACCCCCATCCCGAGGGTCTCCATCAGCCTGGCGGGATCCTCCCAGGGCAGGAGCAGGAGGACCCGAGGTTTCCGGGTCGATTCGCCCAGCCGATCGACGACCTCGACCCATCCACAGTTGGAGATCCTGTCCGAGAGCACCACGATGTCGGGGCGCTCGCGGAGGGCTGCCGAGACCGCGTCGACGCCATGCTCGACGGCCGCCACCACCTGGATGTCCGGCTCGGACTCGAGCAGCTGGCGGACGGCATCGAGGAACAGCGGCTGTTCATCGGCAAGAAGAATCGAGATCGTCTCAGGCACAGCTGACGTCCTCCCCGCGTCGATCCGCCGTCCACATGACGCTTCCTCCCCAATCCGGCGGATTCCTGTCGCAGGTTACCCATCCCGCCCCTGGCAGACATGGGTCCCTCCGGCGTAACTTCCCTACGCCAAATGCATGAGTGCCGGCGTCGTGCGCGAAACGGGGGGGGCAACCTCTACGCATCTGGCCGTCACGCAGCCGATCCTGGACCCGGCTGCTCCCTCGCGTCCACGAGTCCGTTCTGCAACGCAAAGGCGACCGCCTCGGCGCGCGAGTGAACCTGCAGCTTGGAGAGAATGGTCTGAACGTGCGATCGCACGGTGTTGCCGCTCACGCCCAGCCGTTCACCGATGTCACGGCCGGAAACTCCGCGCGACAGGAGCGAGAGCACCTCCCGCTCGCGGTGGGTCAACTGCCGGGACAGGAGCAGGGAGCCGTTTTCCGTCGGCAGGAATGGCTGACGGCGAGGTTGCAGGTGCTGGCGCACCACCCGCTTTCCCTCCCTGATGACCTGGATGGCCTTGAGGAGCTCGATCGTCGAGAGGTCCTTGGTCAGGAACCCGGCGAAGCCGGCGCTGATCGCCTCCCGAACCGCACGGGGATCGTCCTGCCCGGTGAGGGCGACCACCTTCGCCCCCTCCACGTTGTCGATGATCTGCATGCCGACGAGGAGTCCGCTCTGATCGGGCAGCCCGACGTCGACCAGCACGAGGTCGGGGCTCAGCCGCTGTGCTGCTCGAAGGCCTTCGGCGCCCGTCGAGCAGATGCCCACCACGTCGATTCCGCCCTTGCGGAGCGCGGCGGCGACCACCTCGGCGAACAGCGATTGGTCCTCGATCAGGAGCGCGCGGGTCATCGGGATTCACACCTCAGGCGCAGGGTGAACGTGACGTCCACGCCGCTCGACTCGACCTCGATGCGACCGCCGTGCGCCCGGGCGACGCGATCCGCGACGAACAGTCCAAGGCCGGTCCCCCGCCCTCGGAACCCGCCGGCCCGCCCGCGAGCGAACCGGCCGAAGATCTCCGAACGCTCGGCCGGCAGGACGGTGCCCGCGTTGGTCACGGCGAGCGCCGCCTCTCCGGCCCGCGCGACGAGCGACACGTACACCGCGCTTCCCGTCGGAGAGTGACGCAGGGCGTTCCCGATCAGGTTGGTGATGGCGCTGCGCAGATGGACCTCGTCGCCCTCGACGACGACCCCGTTATCGAGCGCGGTGACCACCCGCTCGCCCTCCTGCGGTTCGCACACCGAATCGATCACGTCGGCGACGAGCCGGCTCAGATCGACGGGGTCGCTCCGGACCGTCCCGGTTCCGTTCGTCGACGCCCACGAGAGGATCTGCTCGATATCACGAGCGAGCCCGTCGAGCGTCTCCTCGGACCGGCGGAGGAGGTTGGAGTGGCCCGCCTCGAGGGCGGCCCCGTCGATGACCTGGCGCAGCGCGAGCCTGGTCGCGCGCATCGGCGCCCGGAGCTCGTGCGACGCCCATGCAAGCGCGGCCTCGAAACCTTCGCCGGCGTCGATCGCGTGGTCGTCGGCTCGCAGCGCCTCCCCGCTGACTCGCGCCAACGCAGGTCCGGCCATCGTCGCCAGGATGTCCAGCGCCGGGCGCGCGTCGTCCACCTCACGCGACGCGCCCTCGACCTCCAGCACGCCGTCGCCGGCGTCGTTTCCGAGGGGGAGCAGCAGATGGACGAGACCGCTCGGGTCGGTGATGATCCGCGGCGCCGCTCCCATCCACACCGTTTGGCGAACCGCCGCTTCGGCCTGATCGTGGAAGGCGGAGCCCGGGAGCGCGCGGAGCCCGGGACCGTCCCAGATCCACGTTCGGCCCCGCGCCGCCGGATCCACGAGGCGGGCCACCCAGGCGTCGAGCGCGTCGCCGATCTCCTCGACCGTGCCGGCGGCCGACAACGACTTCGAGATGTCCTTCACGAGGACACTGAAGGAATTCTCCTGTACGGAGGCCGCCGGCAACTCGTTCTGAAGAGTCGCCGATCCAAGCGTTGGGGAAGCGTGTGGGGAAGTCATGTCTATCGAACCTCAGTAGGCCTCCGTCGAGCGGAGGGTGCGAGCCGCGGGTCCCGGGCTGGGATCGGTCAGGTGGAGCTTCGTCGGGTAACGGTGGTTCGCAGGCGAGTACTCCCCCGCCTTCGAATGGGACCTCTCACGATCCCCCCCTCTTTCTCGCGCACTCATCGTTCCCTTCCTCCCCCGAACGTACTAGGCCGCTCCAGCCCTGAGACCGTAACAAGGGGGACGCGAGAGCGTCAAGAGATTTGACTCCTAAACTGTGGACCAATCGACGCTATTCTGGCTGGACGGGCCAGTACCACGACCTAAGCCATCCGAAGGGTGCCGAATAGGCCTTCTCAGCGCTGGTGGGTGGGGCCCGGGGTGGTCGACGGCGAATTCGTGGCCGATGTCGTTGAGTCCCTCCGCCTTCCCGAGGATGATGCCCGGTGCGGTCCCTGGAGGCGGTCAGCGATG
>DATLUW010000954.1:0-3197 GCA_035577825.1 Actinomycetota bacterium
CCGATACGGGCCCCGATGTGGACAGCCAAGCCGCTCACCTTCCCGTCGGTCGTCTCGACCTCGCCGGTGTGCATGCCCGCGCGGATTTCGATGCCCAGAGCCCTCACAGCCCCACTGATCGCCTGCGAGCAGAGCACCGCACGGGCCGGCCCATCGAACGTAGCGAAGAAGCCATCACCGGCAGTGTCGATTTCGTTGCCTCGGAACCGAGCCAGCTGTCCACGGACGATCGCGTGATGGCGTTCGACGAGATCCCGCCACTGGCGGTCGCCAAGCTCGGCCGCCCGCTCGGTGGAACCGACGATGTCCGTGAATAGGACCGTCGCCAGCACCCGATCGAAGACCGCTTCGTGCTCATAGATCTGCGCTAGGAACTCGACCAAGCCTTCGTACTCCTCGATATGCCAGGGGATGTGATCCCCGCTCGGCAGCTCGAAGTAGCGCTGACCGCACGCCGCCGCCCGGGGGCACGCGGACACCGCCCGTAGAATCCCCGCCGATGCGAGCGCTGGTGACGGGGGCCGCGGGATTCATCGGTTCGAACCTGGCCGGGCGGCTCCTCGACGACGGCCACGAGGTCCACGGCGTCGACGCCTTCACGCCGTACTACGCCCCGGCCGACAAGCGTTCGAACCTCGAGCCGCTGCTCGCCCGCGAGTCGTTCTCGTTCGACGAGCTGGACCTGCGGGAGGCCGATCTCGGCCGGCAAGTCGACGTCGACGTCGTGTTCCACCTCGCCGCGCAGCCGGGCGTGCGCACGTCGTGGGGGGCAGGGTTCGATGACTACGTGGGGCACAACGTCCTCGCGACGCAACGGCTGCTCGAGGCGTGCCGAGCGGCCGACCCGTCGCCGCGGGTCGTCATGTCGTCGTCGTCGTCGGTGTACGGCGAGGCCGAACGCCACCCCACGCCGGAGGACGTGACGCCCAGGCCGGTGTCGCCGTACGGCGTGACGAAGCTCGCGGCCGAGTCGCTCCTCACCGCCTACGCGGCGAACTTCGGCGTGTCCTCGGTCGCGCTCCGGTACTTCACGGTCTACGGGCCGGGCCAGCGACCCGACATGGCGTTCCACCGGTTCATCAGCGCGGCGCTGCAGGACGAGCCGATCGAGGTGTTCGGCGACGGCGAGCAGACCCGCGACGTGACGTTCGTCGACGACGCGGTCGACGCGACGATCGCGGCCGCCACCGCGGACGGCGCGGCCGGCCCCGTCAACGTCGGCGGCGGCTCGCAGATCGCGCTGAACGAGGTCCTCGAGGCGATCGAACGCATCACCGGCCGCGAGCTACGGATTGAGCGCCGCGACGCCGCTCCGGGCGATGTCCGCCACACCTCGGCCGACCTCTCGCGGGCACGGGACGAACTGGGGTACGCGCCGCGGGTCGGCCTGGAGGAAGGGCTCCGCCGGGAGATCGACTGGCTCCGCGGCCGGCTCGAGGGATGACCGCCCCCCGAGCGCCGTACCGCATCGCATTCGTCATCAACTCGCTCGAGACCGGCGGCGCCGAACGGCAGCTCGCGCTGACGGTGGCCGAGCTGGATCGCTCGCGGTTCGCTCCGATCGTGGTCACGCTGTTCCGGGCCGGCGCCTTCCGGGAGGCGGTCGAGCGGGCCGGGGTCGAGGTCCGCGACCTCGGGCTGCCGAAGTCGCTTTGGTCCGCGGTCCGCGGGGCGCGACCGGCGCTCGCGGAGCTCCGGCCGGACCTCATCCATACGGCCATGTTCGAGGCGAACGTCGCCGGGCGCCTGGCGGGACGCCGCCTGGGCGTTCCGGTCGTGAGCCACGCGACGAACACCTACGATGCGCCGCTCCGGTATTCGGAGACGCCGGTGCCCCGGTGGAAGCTGAACGCGGCGCGGCGACTCGAGGGGTGGACCGCCCGCCGCTCGGGCGCCCGGATCGTGGCGGTCGGGGAGGAGGTGGCTCGTTCGGCGGCGGCATACCTGGACATCCCTCGGAGCCGCGTGTCGGTGATCCGCCGGGGATTCGACTTCCGGGCACTCGAGGCCGCCTCCCGGGAACCGCTGGAGGCTCCCGCCTGGCCCGATGGCGCCTCTCCCCGACTGCTTGCGGTGGGTCGTCTGGCGCCGCAGAAGGGGCATCGCTACCTGGTCGAGGCCATGCCGGCGATCCTCGACGAGCATCCCCGGGCGCACCTGACGATCGCCGGCGGCGGGCCCCTCGAACCGGAGCTCCGGTCGCTGGCCGCGTCGCTCGACCTGGCCGAGCGGGTGACGCTCGCGGGCGTGCGGCGCGACGTGCCGGCGCTGCTCGCGGCGGCGGATGTGTTCGTCCTGCCCTCGCTGTGGGAGGGAGCCGCCGGCGCGCTGGTGGAGGCGATGGGGCTGGGCGTCCCGGTCGTGTCGACCGACGACCCCGCGCTGCGGGAGGTGGCCGGGAACGCTGCCTCCCTGGTCGCGGCGAGGGACGCCGGCGCACTCGCCGGAGCGGTCGTCGAGCTCGCGGACGACCCGGCGGCGGCCCGCGCCCGGGCCGCCGGCGCGGTCCCGCGGGTCCGCGCCGCGCACGACATCCAGGCCAACACGCGGGCCCTGGAACGGGTGTACGAGGATGTGGTCGAGGGCCGTGCGGCCGAGTCGACTCGGCCGAAACGGCGACATTGGCGTTGTTGACCTGCCCCAGGGGGCTGCCTAGCATGGTTGGGCCCTCCACCCCCCATCGGGAGGAACCACCACAACATGTCCATCGAGCTGGGCGTCGAGCCCCTCTCCGAGCTCGCCGAGCGGATCCGCTCGAAGCGGGCCCGCGTCGGCGTGGTCGGGCTCGGCTACGTCGGCCTTCCGCTGCTCATCGCCGCCGAGACGGCGGGGTTCGAGACGCTCGGGTTCGACGTGGACCACGAGAAGATCGAGCAGCTCCGTTCGGGTCGTTCGTACATCGTCGACGTGTCCGACTCCGAGGTCGAGAGCGCCGAGTTCGGGGAGTTCTCGTCGGATCCGGCGATCCTGTCCCGCGCCCACGTGATCGTGATCTGCGTGCCCACGCCGCTCACCGACCGGACGCCGGACCTGTCGATGGTCCGAACCGCGGCGGAGATGGTGGGGCGGCACCTGCAGCCCGGTCGCCTGGTGATCCTCGAGTCGACGACCTACCCAGGGACCACCGAAGAGGTCGTCCGTCCGATCCTCGAGGCCACCTCGGGGCTCGAGGCGGGGCAGGACTTCGCGCTCGGGTA
>DATLUW010000955.1:0-7665 GCA_035577825.1 Actinomycetota bacterium
CAGCCCGTCGACGATCTCGAGCGCGCACTTCTGGATGTACTCGTGCGCCCGGTGGATCGGGTTCCTCGTCTGGAACCCGACGACGGTGCGCCACCCCCGCTTCGCGAACTCCGCCCGCGTCTCGGCCGGCGTCATCCGGTACCCGGAGAAGTCCCCGTGCTCCGGCAGCCGGAACACCCGCACGTCACCAGCGAGGCACCAGTCGCCCGCCTCGGTCAGGGCCTTGACACCGGGATGCGCCTCGTCCTCCGTCCCGAACACGGCCAGCGCCTCCTTGGGCCGGTTCCGACGGAACACCTCCGCGACCTCGAGCACCGCGACGGGCTCGTCGTCCTGGTTCGCGAGCGTCACGGCCTCGGCGCCCCCCACGCGCTTCACCTCGTCCTCGGTGAGCGAAAGCGTCACCGGGATCGTCCAGGGCAGGCCGTTCTCGAGGTGCATGGTCTCGAGGATCGAGTGGTAGTCCTTCTCCCCCACGAACCCGGTGAGCGGCGACAGCGCGCCCACCGCGAGCATCTCGAGGTCGGACAGCTCGCGGACGTTCACCCCGACCTTGGGGTGGTTGGCGGCCTCCTGGGCCAGGCGCTCGGCGTCGGCGTCGGTGGCCACGAGGTCCACCAGGGTGCCGCCGTGTGGCGGGATCGTCTCGTGATCGGACATGGTCGTCAGGCCTTTCGTTGGTTGGACCACCCCAGGATAGCCGTTGAGCTTGCTCCGCTTGCTCCCTCGCATTGCACGGCCGCCGGGGGAGGTCCCCGGCGCTTGCTAGCCTGGAGCGGTGACCCGGCCTAACCGCCTTCTCGCCCTCCCGCTCGTCGCGGTGCTCGCCGTGGGTGCCGTCCTGGCCGGGCCGCACGGATCCGCCGCCCCCGCCACCCGGAACGCGCCCGCGGCCGCCGCAGCGTGGGGCGCCGGGTCGCTCGACCAGGCCGTCCTCCCGGCGCACTCCCTGCGGGACACGGTTCGCTCGGACCGGACGGCCGGGACCCTGCCGGTGGCGCCGCCCGCACTCCTGCCCCGGTGGCGGGCCGCGGCGGCGTTCGTCCGGCCCGCGCTGCCGCTCGCGCAGGCGGCCGCGTTCGACCTGGTTCCACGCGCTCCTCCCTCGTTCGTCTGACCCGAACGGCTCCCCGCGCCAACTCCGCTCCGCACTCGAGCACGTGCGCGTCGTCCGGGTCCCGAACGCATTCGTCGATTCGAGGAACGAGGAGGTCGCGTCGTGTCCACACACGCTTCGCGCACGAAACCCATGCTGTTCGCCCTGGTGGGGTGCCTGATCACCGGCGCCGCCGCCCTGGTCGCGTTCGAGGTCGTCCACGGGACGCTCGGCGCCACCGGAGGGATCCTGGCCGCGGTCGTCGCGGCGCTCCTGGTCGGGGGCCCCATGGCCGTGATCGGCCTCGTCATCTGGGGGCCGCGGGACCCGGCGCCGCCGCGGCGCCCGGTCCGAACGAGCGCCCCCGAGGCCGGCGGCTCCGTCGCGCCCCGCTCCCCAGCCCGGAGGGGGTGAGGCGGCGTGCACGGCGGGGACCTGCTCGAGCTGGGGCTCGTGATCATGGGCCTCGCCGTGCTCGCACGCCTGGCGGGGAGGTTCGGCCTGTCGACGATCCCGCTGTACCTGCTGGCGGGGCTCGCCTTCGGCAGGGGCGGCGTCCTGCCGCTCGTGCAGACCGAGCCGTTCGTCCGCACCGGCGGGGAGCTGGGGCTCATCCTGCTGCTGTTCCTGCTGGGGCTCGAGTACACGGCGCGCGAGCTGACGGCCACGGTCCGGGCCGCGCGGGGCGTCGGGCTGGCCGACCTGGCGCTGAACTTCCCGCCGGGGTTCGCCGCCGGGCTCCTGCTCGGGTGGGGGCCGGTGCCGGCCGCGTTCCTGGGCGGCGTGACCTACGTCTCGTCGTCCGGGATCGCGGCCAAGCTCCTACACGACCACGGCGGGGCCGGGCGGCGCGGGACGCCGGTCGTCCTCGCCGTGCTCGTGATCGAGGACCTGGTGATGGCGCTGTACCTCCCGGTCCTCGCGGTGCTGCTGGCCGGCGGGATCTCCGCCGGCGCGCTGGCCGCGGCGGCCGGGGCGGTGGCCGGCGTGGCCGGGTTCCTGTGGGTCGCCGCCCGGGTCGAGGTCGGGCTGTCGCGGCTGGTGTTCAGCTCGTCGAACGAGGTCCTGCTGCTGTCGATCCTGGGGTTCGTCCTGGTGGTGGCGGGCATCGCGGAGCTCGGCCCGGTGTCGGCCGCGGTGGGGGCGCTCCTCGCGGGGATCGCCATCTCGGGGCCCGCGGCGCACGCCGCCCGGCCGCTGTTGGCTCCGCTGCGGGACCTGTTCGCCGCGCTGTTCTTCGTGTTCGTCGGGTTCGGGATCGATCCGGCGACGCTGCCGGCCTCCGCCCTCCCCGCGATCGCCCTCGGACTGGTGACCGTGGGGACGAAGCTCCTGACGGGATGGCTGGGCACCCGTGGGGTCGTCGCAGGGCGCCGGGAGCGGCTCGCGGCCGGGGCGGCGCTGGTAGCGCGCGGGGAGTTCTCGATCGCGATCGCCGGGCTGGCCGCGGCGGGCGGCCTGCGCCCCGAGCTGACCTCGCTCGCCGTGGCCTACGTGCTCGTCATGGCCGTCGCTGGGCCGGTGCTCGCTCGCGTGCTGGACTCCGGCGGGCATCGAAGGCCCGGCGCCCTTCCCGCCTATACTGGTCTCGAGGCTCCGACCCACCCGGCCGAGCGAACGGCCGCCACCAGACCCCCCGGCCGCGCCGGATGAGGACGAGGAACCGATGACCCTCCCGTACCCCGTCGAGTTCGTGCAATCGTTGAACGCCCGGCTCGAGCACGAGGAGCCGCGGGAGATCCTCCGGTGGATGCTCGTCGACTCCGACCTCGATCGCGTCGCCGTGGCGTCGTCGTTCCAGGCCGAGGGCACGTGCGTGATCGACATGGCGGTCAAGCTCGTCCCGGACATCCCGGTGCTGTTCCTCGAGACGGGGTTCCACTTCGCGGAGACGCTCGCGTTCAAGGAACAGCTCACCGAGCGGCTGGGGCTCAACACCGTCGACCTCGTCGGCGAGCACACGGTGGAGTCCCAGGCGGCGACGTTCGGCGATCGCCTCTACGAACGCGACCCCGACCTCTGCTGCAAGATCAACAAGGTCGACCCGTTCTCGATCGCGCTGCACGACTACGACTGCTGGGCGACGGCGCTCCGGCGCGACTCCTCCCCCAGCCGGGCGGCCGTCCCGATCGTCGAGCAGTACTGCCTCGAGCCCGACCGGTGGATCGTCAAGGTCAACCCCGTGGCGAACTGGTCGCGCAAGCAGGCGTGGGACTACCTCCGCGAGAACGACCTGCCGCACAACCCGCTGTACGACCTGGGCTACGCGCAGGTCGGGTGCGCGCCGTGCACGCGGTCGGTGTTCATCGGCGAGGACGAGCGCGCCGGGCGGTGGGACGGCTCGCAGAAGGTCGAGTGCGGCATCCACGTCCAGCCCCCGACGGCCGCGAACTGAGCCGCCGGTCCCTTACGACCCCGGCACCGAGAACGTCGCGTCCTTCAGCCGGAACGAGAGCGTCCCGAGCGTCCCGTCGAACGCGATGTCGGTGTAGGTCATCCCCGGCACGAGCTCCGGCAGCGTGAGCGGGAACGAGAACCGCTTGAAGAGCGGGTTCGTCGGCCGCAGGACGAGCACCCCGTCCTCGATCGTCGCGCTGACAGCGGCGGTGGCCGGGAACTGGCTGGCCGAGACCCGCACGGTTCCATCGTCCTCGAATCGCACGTTCACCGGGATGCCCTGCTGGTGGAACGCGTCGGACAGCTGCGACGATGTCATCGTCGCCGACCCCCGCCCCGAGTGCGCGACGATCGTCGAGTCCTGGTGGAACAGCAGCTTGCCGGGCGAGAACTCGATGTCCTCGAGGTGCAGGTCGGCCGAGGTGAACGCGACACCGTTCGAGGTGAAGTTCTCCGACTGGGCGGTCGCGGACGAGAGCTTGCCCTGCAGGAGCTGCGGGATGAACAGCGGCCCGCCGAACGTCACGTCCGGCTTGGCCGACAAGCCCAGCGAGTGCTCCACCTCGCTCGCCACGTAGGCCTCCGCCCACACCCGGCCCGAGAAGTCCACGATCAGGTAGATCGCGGTGACGACGATGACCACGATGATGATCCGGCCGATCAGCCGCATCACCCCGCCTTCCTGCCGCGGCGTGGAGAACGGGCTCGGCGATCGCCGCCAGGAGAGCCGCCGCTGTGGCCGCTGCGAGGACATCACCACGGCGACATCATCCCCCCTCCCGGAACCTCATCCGGGAATCATCTCCCCCGCCGCCTCACGCGACCAGCCACAGGGAGTCGCGCCGGAGCCCGATCGAGAGGCGGTCGCGTTCGCCGATGTAGTCGCCGTCGACCTGCACCGGGAACGGCGCCGCCCCGGTGATCTCCACCCGCGCGGCGTCGTGATGGTAGCGGACGCCCTTGCGCTTGATCAGCCCGCCTGAGAACACCTGCCGCGCGATGACCGGGGCCGAACGCCGCGGCATGCGCTGGACGACCGTCGCGTCGAGGCCGCCGTCCAGCCGGGCGAGCGGCGTCAGCCGCAGCTTCGCGTTCTTGAAGAATGTGTAGGGGTCCGTCCGCCCGGTGAACACCGTGATGGCCTCCTCCGGGGGTTCGTCGTCCACCTGCACCGTGAGGAAGGGGTCTCGGCCGGCGTACCGGCCGAGCGCGGCCCGGAGCGCGGCCGAGAGCGCGGCGCGCTCGTACTGGGACCGGGAGGCCGCCTGGCGCTCGTCGACCCGTGCCATGACCTCGGCGTCGATCCCGGCGCCGCAGTTCAGCACGAAGTACCGGCCGTCGATGTGGCCGAGGCCGAGCCGCCGCGCCCTCCCCGCGAGCGCCGCGCCGATGAGCCACGAGGTCGCCTCGACCGGGTCGTTCGGCATGCCGCACACGCGAGCCAGGACGTTCGTCGCCCCGCCGGGGAGCACGCCGAGCGCGACGTCGCTGCCGACCAGGCCGTTCACCGCCTCGTTGATGGTCCCGTCGCCCGAGAACACCACGACCATGTCGTAGCCGCCGCGGACGGCCTCCTCGGCCAGCTCGGTGGCGTGGCCCCGGCTGCGGGTCTCGTCGACCTCCAGCTTGAAGTCGGCGGCCAGGGCCTTCTCGATCACGTCGAGCACCGGGCGGGAGACGGTCCGCGCCACCGGGTTCGCCACCAGGAGCACCCGCTGCGGCCTCGGCCGCGCGCCCATGCCGCCCGACACCGGCGGCAGGAGCGCCACCTCCTCGTCGCCGAACAGGCGCGTGGCGAGCTCCGCCCGCTCGCCGTCCACGACGACCGAGCCCGCCCGGGCGATCTCGCCGAAGCGCCCCCCGAACCGCTCCGTGAGCGTCGTCACCAGGTCGTCGACCGTGGCGGCGCCGTCGACCTCGAGCCGCGACGCGCCCGCGGCCTCCCGGAGCGCGGCGAACAGCCTCACCCGGGCCACGGGAGCCCCCAGACGTCGTACAGGTGACGGGCGACGCGTTCGGCCAGGTCGGGCGTCAGGCCGTCCTCCGCGTGCCCGAACCGGGTGGCCAGCCACAGGGCCTTCGGCTCGCCGGCGCGCCGGTACAGCCGCCAGGCCTCCTCCTCGTCGAAGTAGTGGTCGTCCCGCCCGTGGACCACGAGCAGCGGGACGGGCGCGATCCGGTCGACCACATCCCCGGGCGCCTCCGGCGTGCCGAGGTCCTCCGCGATGCGAACGCCGAACGCCCGGCCGAACCGCCGGCCGCGGACGGAGCCGGCCAGCCACGCCATCCGCCGCACGCTCGCCGAATCGTGGCCGGTCCACCGAGCGGGCGCCGAGATCGCGACCACCGCGTCGGCGCCCCCGAGGAGCGCCGCGTGCCGGATGACCGCCACCCCGCCCATCGAGAACCCGACCGTCGCCACCGGCCGGTGGCCCTCGGCCCGCGCGAGCGAAACGACCGCCGCCACGTCGTGGATCTCGAGGCCGCCGAACGTGGTCTCCCCGTCCGAGCCGCCGTGCCCCCGGAAGTCGAACGCGTACACCGCGCACCGCTCGGCCAGGGCCTCCGCGAACAGCGCTGAGCGGGTCTTGCCGTGCCAGCCGCTGAACCCGTGGCACAGCACGATGGCCGGCTCCGCGACTCCGAGCCGCGTCCCCACGAGGCGGACGCCGTCGGACGTCTGCACGGCGAAGGGAACCGCCCCCTCCCCGAACTCGTGGGAGAGCGCCCGCACGAATGGGGCCCGAACCGCCGACATGGTGGTCACGATACCTGCCGGGTGCCACCCGCCCGGGGGCCGGCGAGCCAGCCTAGGACTGCGTCAGGCTGATCAGCCCGTCCCGGGCCGCCGCCCGGATGGCCGCGACGCGCGAGTGGACGCCGAGCTTCGCGTAGATGTTCGTGAGGTGGGTCGTGACCGTTCGCTCGGCGATGCCCATGTGCTCCGCGACGCCGCGGGCGGACAGCCCCGTCGCGGCCAGGTTGAGCACCTCGCGCTCGCGGTCCGACAGGGCGGGGTGGACGTCGCGATGCCGCTCCCCGCGCACCGCGTCGGCGATGTAGCCGAACCATTCGGTCGGGACACCGGCCAGCACGGTCTCGCCCTCCGCCGCCCGGTGCAGCGCGTCGACGAACTCGTCCGGCGTCGCGCGCTTGTCGATGAACCCATCGGCGCCCTCGAACAGCGCCCGAGCGACCGTCACCGGCGACGGGTCGCGGCCCCACGCCAGGACGAGCGACAGCGGGAGCCGCTCCCGCAGCTCCTGGATCAGCAGCATGCCGTCGTACGGCCCGGGAAGGTCGGTGGCCACCAGGATGGTGAGGAACCGCTCGCCCCGGAGGCGTTCCACGAGGTCGAGCGCGTCGGCGGAGGTGCTCGCCGAGCCCTTGACGTCAACGCCGGGCCGGGCTCCGAGCAACGCGCCGACCGCCTCGGCCACGACCGGCAACGGGTCGACCACCACCAGGGCCAGGGCGTCCTTGGCCTGCGTCAGGTCAACGACCTGCTCGGTCCGGATGGGGGCGGTCGACATCGGCGTTCCACTGCGACGTTCGGACCGGGGCGCCACCCGCGTCAATCGGCCGCCGCCGGCTCGCCCTGCGCCAGTCGAGGGACGCCGTGTCCGCCGGCGGCCTGTCGGCCGGGCGCCCGATGTCGGTCAGAACTGCCGGGTGTTCGCGCTGTTCCGGGTGCCGGTCGCAGCGTTGCCGGCCGTGTCGGTGAGGCTCGAGGTCGGTGTGTAGGTGGCGGTGGTGGCCACCAGGTCGGTGACCAGGGTTCCGCCGCCGGTGGACGAGGTCGTTGCCCCGAGGGTGATCGTGAGGACGTTCGTCGAGCCGTTCCAGCCGATCGAGCTGGCCGAGAAGGAGAACGTCGCCCCTGCCCCGCCGGAGATGTAGCTCGCCCCGGTCGCCGTCCCCAGGCCGATCGTGCCGAGGTGCAGCGTGCAGTCGTTCGCCGTCACGGACACCGTGTCGGCCGCGGCTCCGCCGTCGGTGAGCTTGACGACCGCCTGCGTGGTGACCGTCGCCGTGGCGCTGTCCGGCAGGGACGCGAACGACCCGTTGCTGCAGAGCGAGGGGACGCTGATGTTCTCGCTGTAGGTGATCACGATGGGGTCGCCGGCCTCGGCCAGGCCGTCCACACCGCCGCTCCTGTTGTTGATGGCGAA
>DATLUW010000956.1:0-4050 GCA_035577825.1 Actinomycetota bacterium
GCCGAGCGACCGCGCTGATTTGCCCGGACGCGTTCTTCGGCGCCGAGTGCTAGGTTCCTCCGCCCCAGGAGTCGTCCACCGGAACCGGCGCGCACCCCCCGGGCAGCGTCGGCTCCTCGAGGAGGAGGTGCCAGCCGATGGTTGGAAGACGACGGACGTTGGTAGCGACGCTGATGTTCGGCGCCGCGATGCTCGTTCCGGTGGCCTCCGGGGGGGCCCAGGCCGTCCCGACCGGGAAATCCGCCAGCCCGCACATGAGCATCAACTGCGAATACAGCACGCTCTGCCCGGATCTCGGCGACAACAGCGCGGTGTACGGCGACGACGAGTACGTGGGCCACGACGAACCCTCCCTGCTCTTCTACTCGAACAAGCCCGGGGCGGGGAACAACATGCAGTACCAGTTCACGCTCCCGAAGGACCCCACGCCCGATCACCCCACCACGCCCGGCAAGAGCTACAACTTCGAGCTGAACGGGGCCATCTGGTTCGGAATGGCCCTGTGTGACACCCAGTCCTATCCGGAGCAGGTCTCCACCTGCACGCCCGACAGCGACGGCAACATCGTCGACCCTGCCGTGTCGCCCGACCACCCCGGCACGGCGTTCCTGGAGCTGCAGTTCTACCCGCCGGGCTGGGTCCCGTGGCCGACATGGGCGGTCGCCCTGGGGGCGGACACGTGCAGCCCGACCAAATGGTGCGCGGCGATGAACGTGTTCAGCCTCCTCGAGGACCCGGTGGCCGGCACGGTGCAGAACCCGACGTGTACCGCGAGGGTCGGGATCGAGACGTTCCAGTTCGCGTTCGTCACGCGAAACGGCGTGGCGCAGGGGCCGGCGAACCAGCTGCAGTCCACCCTCGACACCTTCACACCGAAGGAGGGGACCGACCTGTTCATGAAGTCCGGCGACAAGCTCAACGTGAGCATCCACGACACGCCGGACGGGGTGCAGACGCAGATCGACGACCTCCGGACGGGTCAGTCCGGCTCCATGACGGCGAGCCCCCAGAACGGCTTCGGACAGATCCAGTACGACCCCACGGGAACGAGCTGCAACCTGATCCCGTACGCGTTCCACCCGATGTACAGCACGGCCTCCGAGCAGACCCGCGTGATTTGGGCCGCGCACAGTTACAACGTGGCGTTCTCCGACGAGATCGGCCACTTCCAGTTCTGCAACGGCGCCGCGGTGCCTTCGACCCCGTTCGGCCTGGACGCCGACGGTAATCCCGTCGCTTGCCCGGCCGGGAACACGGAGGGGAGCGGCGCGGATCAGCGACCGACCGACGGGGACAATGACTTCTGCTTCCCCCCGGCGAATTCGATGCTGGTCAAGGTGCAGGGATGCACCGAGACGAACGCGGGGTTCGACGGCGTCGGCTACATCCCCGACTGGCCCGACGGGAACACGAAGCTGCACCCCACGCCGCTCCAGTTCACGAGCCCCACGACCGGGGGCACGCCGTACGACCGGGTCGCGTTCGAGGCCGACCTGCCGGCGGTCGAAACCAATACGTGCAACCGGAACACCGGCGCCGGCTGCACCCTGATCCCGACGACCGACTCCGGCACGCCGGCCCAGTTCTATCCGTTCTTCACCACGACGAACGTGGACGGGACGTGCAACTGGCAGTTCGGGAACAACACACCCGGCCAAACCAGCAACTTCGGGGAGAACGCGCAGTACGGAGCGCTGCTGCCGTTGACCTATCTCAGGTTCGGTGGCGGAGGGACCACGCTCGTGCGCTTCAACAACTTCCGGAACATCATCGCGAACCCCTGTTAGGGGGTCGCGGCCCGGACCCGCTCGAGGGGTCCGGCCACGATCAACCGGGTTCCCGGCGACACCGTCGCCGGGAGCCCGGTCCCCGGCATCACCTGATGGCCGTGCTCGCGGAACGCGAGCACGCGCAGGCCGGTCGCCGCCCACTCGGCGATCTCCGACGCGTTGACCGAGCGCGTGAGGTCCAGCCGCCGTGCGCCCATCTCGAGCGCGTCGAGCCGGAACGTCCGCACGGCCTGCTCGTCGGTCGCCGCCGAGGCGAACGCCGTCGCGGCCGCCATCGAGGTCGAGAGCGTGGCGTCGATCCCGAGCGTTCGTGATGCGTCGCCGGCGAAGTCCTCGTCGAACATCCGCGCCACCGTCCGGATGCGCGGGTTCACCGCCTTGGCCTGCAGACACACCTCGACGTTCAGCAGCTCGTCGCCCGTGACGGCGAACAGGAGCCCGGCGCGCTCCAGGCCTGCGCGTTCGAGGTTCTCCCGGATCCGGGGGTCGCCCTGCACGAAGGGCGTCCTGGTCGCGAGCGCTGTGGAGAACCGCGGGTCGATCTCGCTGTCGATGGTCACCGTGGGGACCCCCATGCCATGCAGCACCTGCTCCAGCCGGTAGCCGACGTTGTCGAGCCCGGCTACGACGGCGTGGCCGCGGAGCTTCGCGATCCGCCGGGCCTCCCGCCGCTGCAGCCGGTCCTCCGTCACGGCCGCCGTCGCGAACGAGAACACCGCCCCCACCAGGACGCCGCTCGCGATCAGCGCGAGGATCGCGAAGACCTTCAGCCCCGCGTGCGTCGGGCTGCTCGGGTCGACCGGTCCGCTGCCGAAGGCCGTGAGGATCGCCACGTAGAAGGCGTGGATCGCGCCGACGTGCAGGTCGACGGCGAACACCGCCACCATCGTGAGGAGCACCGCGACCAGCAGGAAGACGCTCACCGCGAGCGGGCCGGTCAGCTGCCGCCGGATCTCGCGCCGCCGCCTCTTGGCCCTGGGGATGCGATCGACCCCGGGGTCGGCGGCCGCCTGCACGGCCGTCTTCAGGACGTTCGAGGCCGGGCCGCCGACGGCGATGCGCTCCCCCTCGGCGATGCCCCGATCGAGGTCCTCGACGTCGCGCCACCCGCCGCCCGCGAGCGACTCCGCGAGCACCACGCACCCGAACTTCGCCTCGACCTGCCGCACGGTCGAACCCGCCAGCGACGACCCCGGCGCGAGCTGCAGCCGCGCGATGGGGACCTCGCTGCTGCCGAGGCGCATCGTCTCGTCGACCTCGCCGCCGAGCCCGGCCACGACGAACGCCGGCGCCGCCAGCGCAGAGACGCTGTACGCGCGCCGGAGCTTGCCGTTCCGCGTGAGCTGCTCGGCAAGTGCCGGGTCGAACGCGCGCAGCACGAGCGGAACGTCCGGGGCGGCGGCGGTGCCCGCCACGATCGTCCGGAGGTTCTCGAGGTCGTCCTCGCCGAGGGCGAGCAGACATTCCGCCCCGTCGACCCCGGCGTCCCGCATGGCCTGCTCGCGGTCGCCGGTCAGCTCGCCGACCCGGACCTTCGGGTCGAGCAGGTAACGGAGGTCCTCCTCACCGGGGTACGCGAGCACGGCGACGTCGTCGCCCTCCTCGAGCAGCAGCTTGGACACGCGGACCGACAGGCGGGAGAGGCCGCCGATGATGTACCTCGTCATCGCCGCGTGAAGATACGCAGTGCAAGCGGTTTCCGAAACCACCTACGGCGAACTCCCGGCATGCCGCCCGACCTGCCGGATCGGTACACTTTTCGGGCTCGGGGCCCGGTTTCGCCGTGCCCGCCGCGCCGGGGCGGGGTAGCTCAGTGGCAGAGCAAGCGGCTCATAATCGCTGTGTCGGCGGTTCGAATCCGCCCCCCGCTACGCAGGAAGCACGATTCGAAGGGGATCACGAGACATGTCCAAGAAGAAGTTCGAGCGGAACAAGCCCCACGTCAACATCGGCACGATCGGTCACATCGACCACGGCAAGACCACGCTGACGGCGGCGATCACGAAGGTGCTCGCGGAGGCAGGCGGCAACACGCAGGTCCGCAGCTTCGACTCGATCGACAACGCGCCCGAGGAGCGGCAGCGCGGCATCACGATCAACACCGCGCACGTCGAGTACGAGACGGCGAACCGGCACTACGCGCACGTCGACTGCCCGGGCCATGCCGACTACATCAAGAACATGATCACGGGCGCCGCCCAGATGGACGGCGCGATCCTCGTGGTCTCCGCGGCCGACGGGCCGATGCCGCAGACGCGCG
>DATLUW010000957.1:0-2016 GCA_035577825.1 Actinomycetota bacterium
CGCGCCGAGCGACGTCGTGAGGAAGGCCACCGCCGGCGTGGTCTGGACGCCGGCCAGCAACACGTGGCCGCCGGCCGAACACACGCCCGCGGCAAGCGCGGCCTCGAGGAAGTCCCCGCTCGCCCGGGTGTCGCGTCCCACCACGACCTGGGGGTGGGCGCCGCCGTGGTGCATCCCGAGCACGCGCACGGCGGCCGCGCCCAGCCGGTAGGCGAGCTCGCCGGTGAGGTCGCGACCCGCCACCCCGCGGATGCCGTCGGTTCCGAACAGCCGTCCCATCGCGGCGGTCAGCCTACTCGCGTCGCCGGGGGCTTTCCGCCCACGCGGGCGAAAGCGAACAACACCGTCGCCCGGCGCGGTCGTATGCCTCCGGAACGGTCACAATGTGCGGCATGGACGGGGCCTCCGACGGCCGGATGCCGCTCTCGGGCGGCCTGGCGCTGGTCGACAGCACGCGTTCGATCACGGACGGGTACCTACTGCGTGGCCGCCTCGAGGCCGACGGGATCCCGGTCGTGCTGAAGGGCGAGGGGGAGGGCCCGTACCGCATGGGGCCGGTCCACCTGTTCGTCCCGGTGGAGTTCGAGGTGCAGGCGCTCATGATCATCGAGGAGATCCGCTCCGGAAGGATGCGCGTCTCGGACGGTGAGGACCTGGGCGCCGAGACCGACTGGGCGAACGCCGAACGCGAGCCCGACCCGTTCGAGGGATAGTTCCCGCTCCGACGGTCGCGACCGCTACCGCTTGGAGTACTGGGGCGCCTTGCGGGCCTTCTTCAGCCCGTACTTGCGGCGCTCCTTCTCCCGGGCGTCGCGCGTCAGCAGGCCCTCGGACTTGAGGGAGGCGCGGAGCTCGGGGTTCATCTCGATCAGGGCGCGGGCGATGCCGTGGCGGAGCGCACCGGCCTGGCCGCTCACGCCGCCGCCGTGGATGCGGGCGATGACGTCGACTTCCCGCTCGAGGCCGGCCACCCGCAGCGGCGTGGCCACGATCATGCGGTGGGCGCGCGTCGGAAAGTACTCCTCGAGGGTGCGCCCGTTCAGCTCGAACCGCCCCGAGCCGGGGACGACGCGGACGCGGGCGACGGCCTCCTTGCGGCGGCCGGTGCCGTTCGACGTGGACGACGGGGACGCGACTGCCACCGGCTACTCCTTCTCCGCCTGCTTGCGGGCGCGACGTGACGTCCGCTTGGTCTTGGTGGGCTCGGCCTCGGCGGCCGTGGTCGTCTTCGACGCGGTCGTGGACTTCGCCGCGGAGGCCTTGGCCGTGGACGCCTTCGCGGTCGAGCCCGTCCGGGACCCCGTCGTGCGCCCGCCGGGCCGCTTGGCGGCGGGCCGCGCAGTGCCCGAGCGGCCGCTCGGCGCCGTCTTCTTCTTGGCGGCGGGCTTCTTCTCGGGCTTGGGTTCGACCTTCGGTAGACCGTCCCACTTGGGCACCGCGCCGAGCGCCAGGGCCTCGGGCTTCTGCGCCTCGTGCGGATGCTCCGGCCCCGCGTACACCATGAGCTTGCGGACCATCTGCCGGCCCAGGCGGTTCTTCGGCAGCATGCCCTTGACCGCCTTCTCGACCACGAACTGCGGCCGCTCGGCCATCAGGCGCGAGTACCCCACGGACGTGAGCCCACCGGGATACCCCGAGTGGCGGTGCGCCATCTTCGCGTTCTCCTTGCCGCCGGTCAGGCGGACGCCGGACGCGTTGATCACGATGACGTGGTCGCCCGTGTCGGCGTGCGGGGCGTAGATGGGCTTGTGCTTGCCGCGCAGGATCGACGCGACCTCCGAGGCCAGCCGGCCGAGCACGGCGCCATCGGCGTCGACGACGTACCAGCGGCGCTCGATGTCGCGCGGACGTGGACTGTAGGTTCGTGAGGTCGTCATACGAAAAGAAAGCGGCCGGGTCGGCCGACGCCCAATGCTACCTGCGGCGACGTTCGACCGTCAAAGGAGCCGTGCGTGCGGCCGTGCGTGTGCCCGTGCCTAAAGCTCGGCCTCCAGCGTGGGCTCCCGCCTGACGGAG
>DATLUW010000958.1:0-9087 GCA_035577825.1 Actinomycetota bacterium
GTTCCAATCGTTCAAGACCAAGATCTCGAACGCGGTCGTCAAGTTCACCCCGGACGCGGCCGGCGAGTACCAGGTCCGGTCGCGCGAGCACCTGCTCTCCGGCAACAGGGTGAGCGGCTGGAGCCCGGCGGCGTTCGTCGAGATCTCCGCGTAGCGGCGGCCACCCCGCCCCGGCGGGCGCTCGTTCGGTTGCGGTTTCCCTGCCCCCGTGGTTCAACACGTCCGGCATCCGTTCGGCGTGGAGGTGGCGCATGCGCACCGCTCGGTTCGGACTCGTACTGCTGCTCGTCGTCGCGGGGGTGATCGCCGTCGGCGGGCCGGCCGGCGCCACACCCGTGGTGTTCTCCGGGACCGGGACGAGCGCGAACACGACCGTGTTCCCCGCGTTCGAGTCCGGCATCGGGGGCTCGAACAACGGCGGGTCGCCGGCGAGCCAGCCCGCCGGGTTCCGCAGCGCCACCTGGGAGTCGGTGCCGGGCCCGATCACGGAGCCGCACGCGTTCGACGGGTCGTTCTACGGCCTGCGGGGCCTCTCGCTCTCGACGCCCGGCGACCATCTCGGGGTGAGCACGACCGGGTTCTCCGAGGTCGACGCGAGCTACCCGCTCGACTTCGCGGCGCGCTCGCCGACGGGGATGTTCGCGCCGGTGGGGAGCCGCGTGACCGAGGTGCGGTTCGTCGTGCCCGGCTCGGACGTGGCGGCGACGACGTCGGCCTTCGGCGCGTTCTTCCTCGACGTCGACTCGGTCAACGCGACCTCGATGCAGTTCTTCTCGCGGTCGGGCGCATCGCTCGGGACGTACACCGTGCCGAGCGCTCCAGGGAACCAGGGCCTGTCGTTCCTCGGGGCGATCTTCCCCGGCCCGGACCGCATCGCCCGCGTCGAGATCACGAGCGGCGTGGCGGCCCTCGCGCCCGGCCAGAAGGACAACCAGGCCGACGTCGTGGCCATGGACGACTTCGTGTGGGCCGAGCCGCAGCCGGGGAACGGCTGCACGATCAACGGAACGGGCGGCGACGACCACCTCATCGGAACCGGCGGCAACGACGTGATCTGCGGGTTCGACGGGAAGGACTCGATCTCGGGCGGCGGCGGCAACGACACGATCGTCGGCGGGGCGGACAAGGACAGCATCGTCGGCGGCGATGGGAAGGACACGATCGTCGGCCAGACCGGGAACGACACGCTGAAGGGCGGCAAGGGGGCCGACCTCATCGAGTCGTCGAACGACGCCGGGGGCGCCGACACCGTCGATGGCGGGCAGGGCGCCGACCGGTGCATCGCCGACCAGGAGGACACCGTCACGAACTGCCCCTAGCGCCGTTCGGCGGTAGGTTCGCTGCGACCGATTCGAACAGGAACGGGAGGTCGATCGCATGCGGATCGCGGTGCTGGGGACGGGAG
Source organism: Actinomycetota bacterium (assembly GCA_035577825.1). Lineage (GTDB taxonomy): Bacteria > Actinomycetota > UBA4738 > UBA4738 > JACQTL01 > DATBHM01. Next base: position 1,406 of record DATLUW010000958.1, read on the forward strand.
TGGTGGGGCGGACGCTGGCGGCGAGGGCCGCCGAGGTCGGGCACGAGACGCGTCTGGGGACGAGGGACGTCGAGGCGAGCCTCGCGAGCACGAACGAGACCAGGGACGGCTCGGGGACGCTCGCGCAATGGCAGGCGAACCACCCGGACATCACGATCGTGACGTTCGCCGACGCGGTGGACGGTGCGGACATCGTGCTGAACGGCACGAACGGCGAGGCCGCGCTCGCCGTGCTGGAGGCCGCCGGCAACCTCGCCGGCAAGGTGATCCTCGACATCTCGAACCCGCTCGACTTCTCGCAGGGGTTCCCGCCGCGGCTGTTCGTCTCGAACGACGACTCGCTCGCCGAGCAGCTCCAGCGGCATCACCCGGACGCGAGGATCGTGAAGTCGCTCAACACGGTGACCGCCTCCGTGATGGCCGATCCCCGGTCGGTCGCGGAGGGCGACCACACGATGTTCGTCGCGGGGGACGACGCCGACGCGAAGGCGGCCGTCCGCGCACTGCTCGAGGAGTTCGGCTGGCGCGACGTGCTCGACCTCGGCGACCTGAAGGCCGCGCGGGCGATGGAGATGTACCTGCCGCTGTGGCTCCGGCTGATGGGCGCCGCGGGGACTCCGATGTTCAACGTGAAGGTGGCGCGGTAACCGAAGGCCCGAGTCTCGCCCGGGCCCGACGCCGCCGCCGACGCCGGGCCCGGGCGCGGGGACCCCTCGTGAGCGCCGAGCTCAGCTCAGGCGCCCGCCTCGATCGTCCCGAACAGCCCGTGCGACTCGTGGTCCGGGCCTGCCGTGAAGAACAGCGTGGTCGGCGACCCCGACCGCGGCCCCTGCCCGAACTGCAGCGCCCACAGCCCGTCGACCGTCAGCGGCTTGCCGCTGTCCGTTCGCATCCGGCCGTCGTGCTTCCACGTGCCGTTCGGCCGCTGGGCATACGCGTTGATCTGCCCGTTGCCGAAGTTCCCGACGAGGAGGTCGCCCGAGAACCCGCCGAACCCCTCCGCGGGCGCCATCGCGAGGCCCCATGGGGCGTTCAGCAGCCCGCGCGTCGCCACGCGGCCGAGCAGCATCCCGTCGGTGTCGTATGCGTCGACGAACCCGAGGCTGTTGGCGTCCACCTCGTCCTCGGCGTCTGCGTCCTGCTTCGCGTACGTGACGAACACCGTGCCGCCGATGTCCTGGATCCCGAACGGCGCGAAGTCCGCCGGCAGCTTCGGGTCGGTGAAGGCGCCGGGCCCGAGGTTGACCAGCCCGAAGGACGTGTCGAACACGTCCACCCGCGCGTTGTGGAAGTCGGTCGCGTACAGCCTGCCGGCCTCCGGGTCGATGGCGAGGCCCTTGTAGATCGCGCCCACATCCGACCGGTCCTTGGCGAGCTGAGCCTGGGTCGATGGCGGTGGCGGGGGCACCGCGGGGTTCCAGCCGAAGATCGCCCCGGACTCCGTCGAGAACAGGAACAGCGCGGCGCCGGAGTGACCCATCCCGTCGTTCACCACGAACCCCGGCCCTCCGTTGAACACCAGCCCGGTCGGGGCGCCCGGCACGCTCACGACGAGCCCCTGGCGCACGCCCGCCCCGTCGTACAGCGTCGACAGGCTCGGTTCGTTGTCCGCGACCCACCACGGCGTGCCCGGTCCCGCGGCGAGGCCCCAGGCGTTGACGAGGTTCGGGTCCTGCGACTGCGCGGCCCCGGCCTCGTCGGCCACGAGCTTGGTCCGGTGATAGACGTCTCCCGGTGTGTGGCCGGCGGCCGATCCCGGCGCTGCGAGCAGCAGGATCAAGACGGGCACGACGAACAAGGCCGACAATCGTCTGGCCATGGACGAACCTCCTTCGCTCGACGCGGGGGGGCGCGGCGGCCGTGTCCGCCTCCCGGGCTCGGTGGTACTACGCCCGGGCGTCGAGGTGGGATTCCGGGGTCAGCCCTTCGAGGCGAGGAACTTGTCGAGGCCCGCGCGGGCGGTCCTGCGGACCTTGTTCTTCACGAGCGGCGACCACCCGAGCAGCAGGCCGGATGTCCCGAGCGCCTGCCGCGACCACTTCCAGAAGTCGAACGCGTCGACGTGGTCGGCGATCCGGCCGTCGCGAAACCGGAAGGCCGCCCGCACGTCGTTGTGCACCTTCCGCCCGGTCTGCGTGAACGTGTAGTCGGCGGCCCAGTGCGCGGTCCCGCCGGCCTCGTCCGCCGAGTGCTCCAGCAGCCGGACCTCGAGGTCGTCCGCCCGGCCGGTCAGCATCTTCCACATCGCGCCCGGCTCCTCGCCGGTGAGGTCGACGAACACGGGATCGGAGAAGTGGGCGTCGGGCGCGTAGCACGCGGCCATCGCCGCGCCGTCGTGCGCCGCGAACGCCGCGTAGAAGCGCTCGATCAGGTCGTCGTCGGGGTTCGCCACGGCCGTGTGGATCGTGGGACATGAGGGCCCGCAGCGCAACCTCGGCGGCCGGGAGCGAACCGGGCACAGCGTAGACTGGGTCGATCCGACGGGGCCGGGCGGCCTTCGTCCGTCTCGAGGAGGATGCACCATGGCGTTCGCGCGCACCCGCAGGATTCAGCTCGCCGTCCTCGCCGCGGTCGTGCTCGCAGTGACCGGGTCCGGACTCGCGACGACGCCGGCCGGCGCCACGACCGGCCGGAGCAATCCCGGCGACCTCGACCCGACCTTCGCCAACCAGGGCGTCTTCGACAAGCCGCTCGGCGCGCCCGCGGCGTTCAATGGCATCGTCAGGCTGTCGACCGGGAAGCTCGTCGCCGCCGGGTACAAGGGCGATGACCTTCTCCTGGCACGCTTCACGGCCGGCGGGCATCTCGACCACGCGTTCGACGGGGATGGGCTGCTGACCATGTCGAGGCCCAATCGGGAGCTCGGCGCCGGGGCCATGTCCGTCCACGACGACAGGATCGTGGTAGCCGGCGGCATCGAGACCGGCTCGGACTCGACCACGCTCGACGTCTACGTCGCCAGGTTCCTTGCGGACGGCCAGCCCGACCCCACGTTCGGCGGCGGGGACGGCTTTGTGGAGACCGATGCGTTCGGCAGTTCGGACTCCTTCGAGGACATGGCGGTCGGCTCGGACGGGAAGCCGGTCGTCGCGGTCATGTCCGACGTGAACGGGAACCAGCGGGCGGGCGTCCTGCGGTACACGGCCGCTGGGAAGCTCGACACGACGTTCTCGGGGGACGGGAAGTTCCTGCTCCCGAACGGCGGCAAGCCGTTCATCGAGGCCGTCACCGTCCTTCCCAGCCTCGAGATCGTCGCCGGGGGCCAGGCGAACTTCGGCTCGACGTTCGACTTCGGGCTGTACGGCGTGAAGCCGAGCGGCGCGACGGACCCGAGCTTCGGCACCTTCGGCGTCGCGACCACGGACTTCGACGACAACGGCGACGTCGTGGACGCCCTGGCGGTGGACCGTCGGGGACGCATCCTCGCCGCGGGGACCGCGTTCGTGAACCAGATGAACGAGTACGCGCTCGCGAGGTACACGTCGAACGGCCAGCCCGATGCCGCGTTCTCCGGCGACGGGAAGCTGGCATTCAGCCTCGGGGACTCCACCGATCGGGTGTTCGCGCTCGCGTTCCAGGGGAAGCGCATTCTCGCGGGCGGGCGCGGCGACCTGAACGACAACGAGCGGTGGTCGCTCGTCCGGATCCGGGCGGGCGGCATCCTCGACTCGAGCTTCGGGACCGGCGGGGTCGTGTTCCACGACTTCGCTCCCGGCCCGGCCAAGTTCGAGGAGAACAGCGGTCTGGCGTTCGAGCCGGGCCGGATCGTCGGGTGCGGGTACGCCGCCAACCACGCTGCGCTGGTCGGCTGGGTGGCGTGAGCACCCCCGAGGTTTCGTCCGCGTCTCGAAGGCGCAGGCCCGCGCCGACGACCGACTAGGGCGGGCCTCCGAGGCGGTCGGCGACGACTCGGCGGGCCGCCCGCGCGCTGGCGGGGTTGCCGGACAGCGCGCGCAGGAACACCTCGCGATCCAGCGTGGCGGTCCGGACCTCCGTCGTCGCGACCACCGACGCGGTCCTGGGGACGTCGCGCACGAGCGAGATCTCCCCGAACGAATCCCCGGCGCCGAGCTCAGTGATCACTTGGTTGTCACGCAGCACCTGCACATGGCCGCCCGCGATGACGTGGAACCGGTCGCCGGGTTCGCCCTCGCGCAGGATCGTGGCTCCGGTAGGCGTGATCATCTCGCCGGCGCTCGTGGCGAGGCGCTCGAGCGCGAGCGGCGGAAGCGGTTCGAACATCGGGACCTTCCGCAGCAGCTCGACGATCTCAGCGGGCGGGGCTGCGCGGGCCTCGATGCGGCGGAGCGAACGCCAGCACGAGGCGACGATGACGGGGAGCATCAGGCCGGTCACGAGGAGCGCGCCGCGGCCGCCGAGCCAGGCCACGAGGGCGGAGGCGAGAATCGAACCGATGGCGAGCGCGGCCATCGCGAGGCCCTCGAGGACGCCGAACGCCCGGGCCAGGAGGTCGGCGCTCACCGCGCGCTGCAGCAGCGACCGCCCGGCCACGTCCATCACCACCCGTCCGATGCCGGCCACGGCGAGCATGGCGAACGCCAGCGCGATCTCCGGCCGCCACGCGACGACGGCGAGCGGCGCGCCGAGGAGGAGCGCGCCGAGGGCGAGTGGCGGCGTCAGACGTCGCCGAGTCACCAATGCGAAACCGGCAGCCGTCCCCACGAGCCCGCCGACGCCGACGGCCGCCGTCAGGAGGCCAGGTGCGGCGGTCCCCAGCCCCAGGACCGTGATGGCGAGCACCACGGCCAGCACGTCGAGCGCGCCGATCACGAGCGATTGCGACGCGACCAGCCCGACGAGGAGCGCGGCGTCGCGCTGCCCGGCCAGCCGGGCGAACCCCTCGAGCGACCGCCGGAACGCGGTGGCCGGCTGTTCGTCGTCGTCGTCCGGTGTCGGCGCCTCCTCCGGCGCCGACATCGCCCTGCCGCCGACCAGGAGCGCGGAGACCGCCACGGCGGCGCCCATCGCCAAGAACACGGTGCCGGGCTCGGAGACGGCCATCAGCAGCGCGGCCAGCACGGGACCGATCACGAAGCTCGCGCTCTCGATGCCGCCCGAGACGGCGTTCACGGCCACGAGCTCGTCCGGCCCGTCCACCAGCAGCGGCGCGAGCGAGCCCTGCGCGGGGCGGGTCAACGTGATGCTCACCGCAGCGGAGGCGGCCACCGCGTAGACGGCCCACGCCGGTGCCCCGGCCACCATCAGCGCCCCGGTCGCCCCGTAGGTCACCGCCTGCACGACGTAGCCATAGCGCAGGAACCGGTCCCGGCGGAACCGGTCCCCGAACGCCGCCGCGACCGGCGCGACGAGCGCGGACGGGACGAGCTGGATCACGGAGACGACGCCGGCGGCGGTCGCCCCGCCCCGTTCGAACGCGAACACGAGCACGGCGACCCACGTCGCGAACTCGGCCACCGTGAAGCCGAGATAGGCGAGCTCCATCCGCCGGAGCGGCCGTCGGCCGAGCACGGTGACGACCACCCGCGCCGCCCCCCTGGCCATGCCGGCGAGCATGCCACGCTGCCCCGCCCGGCGTGAATGGTTGCGCCGGAACGCGTCGAGGTGCCACGCTGCGACTCCTTCCGCGACCCAGGGGAAGACCTGTTCCGCCGATGACGAACGAATCGGACGCCCCCCGGCCCCACCCCGAGAGCCCGCTCGCGCTCGACCTCGAGACGATGCGCCGGATGGGGTACCGCACGGTCGACCTGCTGGTGGAGCGCGCAGCGCGGGATCGGGACGATCCCGCGCTGCGGACGGCGTCGCGCGACGAGCTGGCGGCCCGGCTCGCCGGGCCGCCCCCCGCCGGCCCGGTGGAGTTCGAGGAGCTGTTGCAGCAGCTGTCCGAAGACGTGCTGCCGTTCATCGCCCGGTGGGACCACCCGCGGTTCTTCGGGTTCGTCCCCGGGTCGGGGACCTGGCCGGGCGCGCTGGCCGACTTCATCGTCGCCGCGGTGAACCTCGACGCGAGCTCGTGGCGCGAGGCGAGCGGCCCCAGCCAGGTCGAGCTCACCGTGCTCGACTGGTTCCGCGACTGGATCGGCTACCCCGATACCGCGTCGGGCGTGCTCGTCACCGGCGGCTCCGCCGCGAACATGACCGCCGTCGCGTGCGCGCGAGAGGCGCGGCTCGGCGCGATGTCCGACACGGCCGTCGTGTACCTGTGCGACCAGGCGCACTCGTCGATGGCGCGGGCGGCGCGCATCCTCGGGTTCCGTCCGGAGCAGGTTCGCATCCTGCCGTCCGACGACCGCCACCGGCTGTCACCCGAGATCCTGGCGAGGGCGATGGACGCGGACATGGCCGCGGGGCTCACACCGCTCCTGGTCGGCGCCGCCGCCGGCTCGACGAGCTTCGGAGCCGTGGACCCCTTGCCGGAGCTCGCCGCCCTCTGTCGCGAGCGTGGCGTGTGGCTCCACGTCGACGCTGCGTACGGCGGATTCGCCGTGCTGTCCGAACGCGGCCGCGGGTGGCTGCGGGGCATCGAGGAGGCGGACTCGGTCACGCTCGACCCGCACAAGTGGCTGTACCAGCCGTTCGAGATCGGCTGCCTGATGGTCCGCGAGGGCCGGCAGCTCCGGCGGGCGTTCGAGATCACGCCCGACTACCTCAAGGACTCCGAGGCCGCCTCCCGCGAGGTGAACTTCGCGAACTACGGCATGCAGCTCACCCGCATGGCTCGCGCGATCAAGGTGTGGATGTCGGTCGGGTTCTTCGGAGTGGACGCGTTCAGGGACGCGGTCGACACGGCGATCGATCTCGCGCAGCGGGCGCAGGAGCGCATCGAGGCCTCGCCGACGCTCGAGCTGCTGTCGCCGGCCTCGCTCGGCGTCGTCGCGTTCCGCCGGACGTTCTCCGGAGTCGACGACGACGGCCTGGTCGAACGGATGAACGCCGAGGTCATCCACCGGCTGGTCGAGTCCGGCCGCGGGCTGGTGTCGTCGACGCGCCTCCGCGGGCGGTTCGCCATCCGCATGTGCGTGATGAACCACACGACGACCGCGGCGGACGTCGACGAGATCGTGGACTGGATCGCCGGCGTCGACATCCCGGTGCCCGCGGAGGCCGCCGCCGTCAGCGCGCACGACCGCGAGCCCGGCGTCCGTCAGGGCTGGTTGGAGCAGCGCTCGTCCGACGCGATCGGCGCGCTCCCGCTGTTCGCCGACCTCTCGGACGACCAGCGCGCACGGGTGCGTGCGACGACCTGGGAGATCGAGGTTCCCGCCGGAACGGATGTCGTGCACGAGTGGGAGTTCGCGCGCGAGTTCTACGTGATCCTCGATGGCTCGGTGTCGGTCACGCACGACGACGTCGAGGTCGCTTCGCTCTCGGCGGGCGGCTTCTTCGGCGAGGTCGCGGCGCTCGACTGGGGAGCAGGGTTCGGCTACCCGCGCACGGCATCCGTGCGGGCGACGACCAATCTTCGCCTGCTCGTCGTCCCCGCCCCGCTCCTGAACGAGCTGGTCCGCGACGCGCCGGCGTTCGGCTCGGTGGTCAAGCGAACGATGGGCGACCGCCTCGGCAACGATTGACGCGGCCGCGGCTCCCGGTCAGCTCGCCCGGCCGAACCCTCGACTGCTTGCCTCTCGGACAGAGGGTGCTCATCAGAGATCTGTTCTCTTGCCGTGCGACTCGCGGCACGACCGGGTCGGGGTTCGCAG
>DATLUW010000959.1:0-2828 GCA_035577825.1 Actinomycetota bacterium
GATTCCTGCAGTTCTCGGCGTCGCAGGCCGTGTACGGGCCCCTGCAGTGGGGGCCGGTGCGGGCCGCCGCGCGCAAGGTGTACGACGCGCTCGGGCTGCACGGGAAGGTGGCGCTCCGCCAAGCCGTGAACTGGTCGAAGACGCGCGTGTACACGTCGATCCGCTCGACCGGCGAGGGCGTGTCGGTGAACCTCCAGGGCCGCGAGGTGAGCGGCATCGTGCGGCCGGAGGACTACGACGCGGTTCGCGACGAGATCGCCTCGAAGATCGAGTCGTTCGTCGACCCGGCGACCGGGCGTTCGCCGGTCAAGAAGGTTTGGCGGCGCGAGGAGCTGTTCAAGGGCAAGTACCTCGACTCCGCACCGGACCTGATCTTCGAGCCGGCGCCGCTGTACTCGCTCACGCACGCCAAGAGCGCGCTGGAGGACGCCGACTGGGTGTCGGGCGACCACCGCATCGAGGGCGTGATCGTGGCGGCCGGTCCGCGCGTGGCGAAGGACGCCTTCGAGCAGCAGCCGCCGTCGCTCATCGACCTCGCGCCGACGATCCTCGCGGCCGTCGACGCCCCGGCGTCGGTGCAGCACACCGGCAAGGTGCTGCAGCCGCTGGTCGGCGAGGACGCCACGGTCCGCGCCGGCGACGCTGCGGTCGAGGAGGCGCCGGCCATCCCGGGCATGGGCGCCGAGGCCATCGTCACGGACACCGAGGCCGACGAGATGGAGGAACACCTCCGCGGCCTGGGCTACCTCGAGTAGCCAGGTGGCCCGGACGGTCGACCCGCCGTCGCGCTCGCCCGACGAGCCGGAGGAACCGGGCGGAGAACCCTCGCGGGCATTGGATCCCGACGCCCTCGAGGCCGCCGACGAGGCCGCGGAGGAGGCCAGCCTCCCGCTCGAGCACGGCGGCGGGGGACGCCGCGGCGGCGGCCGTGGGGGGTTCCGCGGGGCGCTCGAGTCCGTGCTGCCGCGGCGGCAGTTCGGCGATCAGCGGGACATCCTCGGAGGCGCCGGCCAGAACGTGATCGGCCTGGCGGCCGGCGTGCTCGCGACGTTCATCACCCAGATCGTCATGACCCGCACGCTCGGCGCGGCGCTGTTCGGCGTGGTGACGGTGACGACCCAGTTCGCCTTCATCGCGTCGACGGCGACGCGGTTCGGGATGGACGTGGCGAACGTCCGCCTGGTCGCGATCCTGGCCGGCCGGGGCGAACAGGGGCGCATCCGCGCGCTGGTGCGCAAGTCGGTGTGGATCTCCGGGACGGTGTCGGTCGTCGCCGGGCTGATCGTGTTCGCGCTGTCGTCGTGGCTGGCGTCGACGTTCGTGTCGCCGAGGCTGCACCACCAGGGAACCGTGTCGTTCTGGGCGGCGGCGATCGCGATCCCGTTCGCCGCGGTGACGTGGTCGTACCTCGGCGGCACGCGTGGCCTGAAGATCATGCGGCACACGCTGTACGTCTTCTGGATCGGGCAGCCGGTCGGCTGGATCCTGTTCTCGATCGCAGGGTGGCTGGTCGTCGCGAAGACGGCGGGCGTGTCGTCGTTCGCCTACACGTTCTCGTGGGTCGTCGCCTGTGGGCTGGCGGCGTGGGCATGGGAGCGCGAGTCGAAGGGGTTCGACCAGCTGCCGCGCGGCAACGGGATCCCTGAGGAGCAGACCGGTCACCTGCTGCGGTTCGGCATGCTGCGAACCCCGGCGACGCTGTTCGCGCAGCTGCTGTTCTGGATCGACACGTTCGTGCTGGCGGCGATCAAGCCGGGGCAGGTCGGCGTGTACGGAGCGACGGTTCGGACCGGGCAGTCGCTGCTGCTGTTCCTGACCTCGCTCTCGCTCGTGTTCAGCCCGTTCGTGGCCGACCTCCACCACCGGGGCGAACGCGACAAGCTCGACGCGCTGTACAAGAACGTGACCCGGTGGGGGCTCGCGACCACGCTGCCGATCCTGCTGGCGCTCGCGATCCTGCCGGGGACGATCATGCGGGTGTACGGGAACGAGTTCGTGGCCGGCAAGGCCGCGCTGCAGATCCTGATCATCGGGCTGATCGTGCCGGTGATCGTGGGGACGGTCGGGTTCATCCTGATCATGGTCGGGCGAACCGGGTGGGACCTGCTCGTGTACATGGGGTCGTTCGTCCTGGCGGTCGGGATCGCGGTCGTGCTGGCGCCGCACATCGGCATGAAGGGAACCGCGATCGCGGAGGCGGTCACGCTCACGCTGTCGGCCATCGCGCGCCTCCTGCTGGTCAAGAAGTTCGTGAACATCTGGCCGTTCGAACGCGCATTCCTCCGGCTGGTCGTGCCGGCGCTGGCCGGGGGGCTGGCGATGTGGGGGGCGCACCAGGTGCTCGCCGGGCCGAAGTGGCTGATCGACCTGGGCGGCTCGATCCTGTTGGGGACGCTGGTGTACGGGGTGCTGCTGGTGGCGATCGGGCTCAAGCCGAGCGAACGCCGCCTGGTCGTGACGCTCGCGCGGAAGATGCTGCCGGGCGGGCGCTCGGCGGCGCCGGCCGGGTAGTCGTCGACGCGCCCGCTCGGGTGCGCCCGTGCCCCTTGCCGAATCCCGTCCGCATCGCCATGATCAGCGGCTTTGCCGGTGCGGGAGGTTCGCGTGGGAGCTCGTCGGGTGCTGGTCGTCACCGCCGTGGTCGCGACCGTCGCAGGTCTGCAGCTGCCGGGATCGGCCGCAAGCGGCTCCGCGGGCCACGCCGCCAGCCGGGTGCCGGTCGTCGAGCTCCGGGGGACGAACGGTGACGACCACCTGACGCTGGCCGTGCGGCACGGTCGCATCGTGGCTGTGTCGCCGGGCAGTGGCGTTCGTTCCCTCTCGTTCGG
>DATLUW010000960.1:0-8349 GCA_035577825.1 Actinomycetota bacterium
CCACCTCCGCCCCGACGTTCGGCCTCGGCGCCGAACACATCGACCCCACGACGAACGCGATCGTCGGGACGGCGGAGTTCGCGGCGGACGGACAGGAGGTCGTGATCGCCGATGGGTTCGTGTGGTCTCTCGAGGCGCAGCACCCGAATGTCAACCTCGTCAAGATCGCCCCCGACCGCGCTGTCGTGGTCGGGGAGCTCACGGGGAAGGTCTTCTTCCACCCGACCGGAGCCGCCGGCCACGTGTTCTCCTATGTGGTGGACGGGTCGAACTTCTCGTTCTCCCGCGTCGACCCCAGGACGAACGAGCCGATCAGCCTGATCCAGCCGCGGTTGGGCGGAGCCCAGGGCGTTGCCTCCGAGAACGGCCGAGTGTGGTGGGGGATTCCATGGGACGGCACCGGCCCATTCGATCCGGGCATCATCCGGTTCGACACGGCGACCGGACGAGAGCGGCTCATTCCGGTGAAGGACCCCGATCCATTCGTGTGCGACCGCGAGGGCGGGTGCCGGGCGAATGCCATCGCGGCCGGGGAGGGCGGGGTGTGGTTCATCACCTCAAGCCACACGCTCGACCGGCTCGACCCGAAGACGCACGAGGTGGAGCCTGTCCCGGTCGACGCGGCCACGTCGGTGGCGGTCGGGCTGGGATCCGTCTGGATCGCCGACAACACGTCGACCCCGGGTGTGGTCCGCGAGTACGCCCCCTCGACCGGCAAGGTCGTCGAGGAGTACGAGGTGGGGGCGAACCCGACCGCGATCGCTGTCGGCGCCGGCGCGGTGTGGGTCGTGAATCGGGATAACGGAACGCTCAGCCGGATCGACCCGGAGGCGAACGAGGTGGCCGCGACGATCGACGTCGGCCTCGGAGCGCGTGCGGTCGCAGCCGACGACGAGCTCGGCGTGTGGGTGGTTCGCTAGCGCTGGCTACCATGCCGGTCGCCATGCCGTCCGAATACGAACACGATGTCTGGTTCCACATCGGCACGATCGGCGCCGGGGCTGTGTTCGGGTCGGCGTTCCGCATCCGGCACTACGGGCTGCATCAGATCCCGGCTTCCGGAGGGGCGCTGATCTGCACGAACCACGTGTCGGTGCTCGATCCGGTGTTCGTCGCGCTCGGGGGGGCGAAGCGGGGCCGGCCGGTTCGGTTCCTCGGGCTGTCGGAGCTGTTCGAGTCGGGGTTCGTCGGGTGGGCGATGCGGACGACGCGGCAGATCCCGCTTCGGCGGGGGACCGGGGACTGGGACGCCATCCACGCGGTGGCGGACGTGGTCCGATCCGGCGATGTGGCCGGGATGTCGCCGGAGGGCCGGGTGACCGACGGCGTCGAGGAGCTCGCGGGGCAGAAGGGCGCCGCCCGCATCGCGCTCGACGCCGCGCGGCCGGTGATCCCGAGCGGCATCTGGGGATCGAACTGGCGGTGGCCGAAGGACGGGCTGCGCTACCGCTCGCCCGTCCGGCCGCCGGTCGTGGTGGTGTTCGGGACGCCGATCGAACCCGAGGGCGAGCCCCGGAACCCCCGCGACGTCCGCGCGCTGACCGAACGGATCATGGCCGACGTCCGGGAGCTCCGGGCCGTCGCGCGGGCCCGGGCGGAGTCGTTCCTGCGGTCCTGACCGGGCGGGCACGGGCCGTTCGGCCCGGTGGATCGCGGGACCGGAACGGTCGACGCCGCCGGGGGGCGTTCCCTACACTGCCCCGGATGTCGGACACCGCCGCCACCACGGAACGCCCCGTGCGCGACCCGTTCCGCTACCTCATGGGCCTCGCGCGCAAGCACGGCCCGGTCGCGCCGTACCGCGCCGGCACCGAGCGCGCGTTCCTCATCGACGACGCCGACCTCGTCAAGCACGTGCTCGCCGACCACGCGACGAACTACTCGAAGGGAACGTTCATCAACGAGACCTTCAAGATGGTCGTCGCCGACGGCCTGCTGACGCTCGAGGGAGCCGACTGGCGGCGCGAGCGGCGGCTGATGCAGCCGGCGTTCCACATGGAGCGGCTGAACGCGCTCGGGACCTCGATGACGAACGCGACGCTCGCGGTGCTCGACCGATGGGACCGCATCGCCGACTCCGGCGAGGTCGTCGACGTCTCCGCCGAGATGAGCCAGCTGACGATGACGATCACCGCGCGGTCGCTGTTCGGATCGGACATCGCCGAGGACGTCGAGGACGTCGGCCACAAGATCTCGGTCGGACTGGCCGCCTTCGCGTCGCCGTCCAAGCCCGAGGTGATCCAGGCTCGGGACGGCATCGTGGCGCTCGTCGACAAGATGATCGACGCGCGGCGGCGGAGCGGCGACGGCGAGCACGACCTGCTGACCATGCTCATGGAGGCGCGCGACGAGGACACCGGCGAGCCAATGAGCGACCTCCAGCTCCGCAACGAGGTCGTCACGCTGATCCTCGCGGGCTACGAGACCACCGCGAACTCGCTGGGCTGGACGTGGTACCTGCTGTCGCAGAACCCCGACGCCGCGGCGAACGTCCGCGCCGAGCTCGCCGCCGTGCTGGGCGGGCGGGAGCCGCAGTTCCGGGACCTCGCCGCTCTGTCGGTCACGCGGCGGGCGCTCGACGAGTCGCTCCGGCTCTACCCGCCGGCGTGGATCATGGGCCGCCGCGCGCTCGGCGACGACCGGCTCGGCGACGTGGACATCCCGGCGGGGAGCGTGCTGGCGCTGTCGCCGTACATCACACACCGCAACCCGGCCTACTGGGACGACCCGGAGCGGTTCGATCCCGAACGTATGCGGGAGACGAAGGCCTCGCTCCGCAAGCCGTTCGCGTACTTCCCGTTCGGCGGCGGGCCGCGCCTGTGCATCGGGCACAACATGGCGATGCTCGAGGCGCAGCTGATCATCGGGACCATCGCGCAGCGGTTCGACCTGCGGTTGGTCGAGGGGCACACGGTGGTCCCGGAGCGGCTGTTCGTGCTGCGGCCGCGGGGCGGGCTGCCGATGACGCTGCACCGCCTGCCTGCCGCCGCGTAGCTCGCCGTCCGGCAACGCACGCCGCACCCCGGGCGCGGCACTGCTCCGACCCGCGTCGACGCCTACAGCCGCGAGATCGAGTGGATGCGCTGGCGCGGGCCGAACCTCGGCGCGCCCGCGCCGCCGGCCTCCAGCAGGCGCTGCACCCTGCCCCGCTGCCCCCGGTACGGCTCGAGCAGCTCGAGCATCCGCTCGTCGGTCCCGCGCGGCTCGCCGGCGAGGTTCCAGCACACCAGGTTCGGTAGGTGGAAGTCGCGCTCGGAGACCGCGTCCGGGTCGCCGAGCGCCACGCGGGCGACCTCGGCCGACGTCCACCGGCCGATCCCGGGGAGCGACTCGAGCGCGGCCCGGGCGGCGTCGAGCTCGGCCCGCGTTCGCGCCGCCGTCAGCCGCTCCAGGGCCGGGGCGCGCGCGGCCGCGCGGCGGATCACCTCGGCACGACGACGCTCGAGGCCGAGCGGATGGAACGCGTGGTACGGCATGGCCGCGAGGCGCTCCGGCGCCGGCGGCAGGCGGAGGCCGAACGGCCCCGGCGCGGGCTCGCCGTGGGCGAGCACGAGCGCCCGGTGGATGCGCCGGGCCTCCTTCCCGGCGATCTTCTGTTCGAGGATCGCCGGGACCAGGACGTCGAGGACCGAGCCCGGCCGGGTCAACCGGAGGCCGGGGAACGAGCGGGCCAGACGCCGGATCAGGGGGTCGGCCGTGACGAGGTCGCCGGGGCGATCCTCCAGGCCGGCCAGACCGGGGGCGGCGGCGATGGCGGCTTCGGCCCCCGGCCCGTACGCCTCGGCGTGCAGGGTGCGTTCCGCTGCGGCGAGCCGGAGCGAGCACGGGCCCTCGGGAGTCCGCCACGCGCGGACGGCCTCGTCGCGCGCCACCCGCATGCTCGGGTCGGCCGTGCCCCGGCGGAGCGGCCAGAGCGACCGCGCGAGGTCGAGCGGATGGTCGAACGGGAAGGAACGCCGGAGCGGCGCGGACGGCGACACCGGGCGAACCCTACCGCCGCCGGGCGACATGCCTACAACGGGTGGTCGTGCCGCCCGACCCGGAACCCGTCGATCACCCAGCCGTGCTTCGACGGCGAGAGGTAGTAGGCGCCGTCGACGACGACCACGGTGGTGCCGCCGTTCGTTCGCTTCGCCTTCTCGTTGAATGCCGCGTGGACCACGGCGGTGACCGGGGCCCCGCCCGACCCGATCAGGACGTTCACCTTCAGCCGACCCGTCGGCTGCCCCACCGAGACGAACCGCTTCCCCGCGTCCGGACCGAGCGTGAGCTTCTGCCGGCGTCCGGCCGCCAGCTGGCGGACCTGCCCGCCGAAGAAGTCCTGGAACGCCTCGCCGTACTTCGCGGACTTCCAGTGCGCGGGGTCGACGAACGTCATCCGGAACAGCTGGTCGAATCGCTTCCTGACCGCCCGGACGGTCTCCCGCGTCGCGCGATGGATCTTCGCGGGGCCCAGCTTCCTGGTCGTCAGCGTGTTCCCCACGTGGTCCACGCGGAAGGCGAACGGACCGCGGTGGGCCGGCGGCTTGGGCGGCTTCGGCGACTTCGTCGGCTTGCCGGACGGCGTGGGGCCGGGGGAGGTCGTCCCCGGCGTGGCCAGGCTCGAGGTCGCCGGGGCGCCGGACGTCGGCGTTCCCTGGGCTGCGGGCTTCGAGCCGTCGGTGCAGCCCGCGAGGAGCACGGCGGCCGTCACCAGGCAGATCGACGCGAGGGCCGCCGGCCGCGCGGTGATGGTGGATCGTTCGGGGCCGGGCACGATCGGGCAGCCTACCGGGCGGCCGCGCGGGCTCACAAGGGAGGCGAGCACGGTCCTTGCCGGCCGGCGGCTGGTCGAGCCGAGAGCCGACGTCATCGCCGCCGACGTTCATTCTCCCGGCTCGACCAGCCCGCTCCCGGTGTTCACAAGGACCACCACATCGTCCGGCCCGAAGTCGCCGCGGGCGGCGAGCGCCTCCGCCCCCGCCAGCGTCGCAGCGCCCTCGGGCGACGCGAGCACGCCGGTCGCGGCCGCCAGACGGTCCCGCGCGTCGAAGATCAACGCGTCGTCCACCGCCACCGCCGTTCCGCCGGTCTCCCGGACCGCGCGCAGCACCAGCCGGTCGCCGAGCGGGCTCGGCACGCGCAGGCCCTGCGCGATCGTCGCGGCGCCGACCCACGGCTCGGCACCGTCCCGACCGTGTTCGAACGCCCGGACGATCGGCGCGCACCCGGTCGACTGGACGACGATCAGCCGCGGGACGTCGCCCCCCACCCAGCCGAGCGCCCGGAGCTGCGCGAACGCGCGCCACATCCCGATCAGCCCCACACCGCCGCCGGCCGGGTACACGACCGCGCCCGGGAACCGCCACCCGAGCCCCTCGGCGATCTCGAACCCCAGCGTCTTCTTCCCCTCGATCCGGTAGGGCTCGCGCAGGGTCCCGGCGTCGTACCAGCCGTGCTCGGCGATGCCGTCGGCGATCACGCGGCCGGCATCGGAGATGAGCCCGTCGACGAGCGTGAGCGACGCCCCGAACCGGCGAACGGCCTCGATGTTCGCCCGCGGCGCGTCGGCGGGCATGGCCACGTGCACGCCGATGCCGGCCGCGGCGCCGTACGCCGCCCACGCCACGCCGGCGTTCCCCGCGGTAGGGAGCGCCACCTCCGCGACACCGCGCTCGAGCGCAGCGGTGACGCCCGCCGCCGCGCCGCGGGCCTTGAACGATCCGGTCGGGTTCAGCCCGTCGTCCTTGACGAGCACGCGCCCGACCCCGAGCGGCCCGGCAAGGCGGGGCGCGTCGACCATCGGCGTCCCGCCCTCGCCGAGCGAGACCACGCGCGCGGGATCCTCCACCGGCAGCAGCTCCGCGAACCGCCACATCCCGCCGGCCGCGCGGCCGGCGATCGCCGCCGGGTCGACCGACCGACCCGCGGCCTCGAGGTCGTAGTCGACGAGCAGGGGACCGCCGCACGGGCACAGGTGCTCGCGGCCGCGGTGGTCGAACCCGCTGCCGCACCTCGAGCACACGAGCGAGGTGACGAACGACGCCATGGGAACCGTCGGAGCCTACGGCCCCGGCCACGCGGCGGCCGCCGGAGCTTCCCCGCCCGTTCGCCGAACGTTTCCTTGACCGGCGGGTTCGCGCGGGGATAGGTTCCGGGTTCCGGGTCGCACGCCCGGTCCGAATCTTCAGGGTCCCCGGGGTGCCGGGGAGGGGGAGGCACGATGCGACGACGTCGTTGGAGTCTGCTTGGCATGGTCGCCGTCCTGGCCATGGTTGCCGGGCAGGGGATGCTGGGAACGGCATCCGCATACGCACTTCCGACCGTGACTCCGCCCGCCGACAAGGTGCTGTTCTTCGCGTCGGACGGCATGCGGCCGGACCTCATGCAGACGTACGCGAAGCAGGGCGCCATGCCCACGTACAACCAGCTGATGAACAATGGGGTGACGGGGGAGAACGGATTGCTGCCCGCGTTCCCGCCCAACACCGGCGTCGGCTGGTACACGCTCATGACGGGCACCTGGCCCAGCGAGCACGGATCCACGAACAACACGTACTTCCGCACGGGTGACGCGTTCACGGCCCGGACCTCGTTCTCGGGCGCCGGCTCACTGCAGGCGGACACGCTCGCGGCTGCGGCGGAGCGCGCGGGCAAGACCGTCGCCCAGGTCAACTGGGTGGGCGGCGTCTCCTCGGCAATCGCCGGGCCGACCGTGGACTTCGCCACGTTCTACTCGAACCGTGGCGTCGTGGTGCCGGCGGACGTTGCGGCCGACCACACCGCCGCGAACACCTTCGGCGTGAACTACCTGGTCTCCGCGCCCGTGGCCGCCACGGGCTGGACGAACGTCCCGCTCGGGGATCCGGCCGCGCATCCGAAGGAGGGCACGTTCACGATCCCGAGCTCGTTTGCGCCCCAGAACCCGAACCGAACGTACAACCTGTACTTCTTCGACAGTATCCCGAACAAGCAGGTCAAGTACGACACCGTCTACATGGTCCCGGGGTCCAAGAACGGCGCCCTCCGGGACGCCACGCTCACGGTGGGTGACTTCAAGTCCATCCGACTGTCGGGCGCGAACGGCCTCATCGGGACGCGCGCCGGCGAGTCCGCCGGCTTCCACGTGAAGCTGATCTCGATGGCGAACGACCTGTCCGACTACAAGATCTACTTCACGTCCATCGCCCGGGCCATCGCCACCTGCTCGACCGCGGCGTGCAACGCGCTGCCGGCGGGCGCGCCCGGTGAGAACAAGCTCGAGAAGTACATCGCCGACAACCTGCCGCCGTGGAGCGAGGCGGACTTCGCGGCCGAGGAGGCCGGGCTGATCGACGAGGACACGTACGTCCAGCAGGGTCGCGAGCTCCAGATCAAGTTCAGCAATGCGGTCGAGGACTACATCCTCGGCACGCTGCAGCCGAACACCGACCTGGCGTTCGTGGGCTACCCCTTCACCGACGAGGTTTCGCACCAATTCATGGCGCTCCTCGACAAGACCGACATGGACGGTGCCCCCAACCCGTACTACGACGATGCGGACGCCAACGGGATCCCGGACGGCCGTGTGGCCCAGCGCGGGGCGTACATCAAGAGCGCGTACTCCGCGGCGGACGACCTGCTGAAGCGCTCGCGGAAGCTGCTCGATCCGGTGGATCCGACGTCGGTCACGACGTTCGCGTCCTCCGACCACGGGTTCGCACCGCAGTGGTACGCGATCAACGCGAACCAGATCCTCAACGCCGCGACCGTCCACAACACTGTGTCGAACACCGACGTCTCGCTCCACGCCAGCAACGCCAGCGCGAGCAACTGCAGCGCGTTGGCGAGCGATCTGACCAAAGCATGTTGGGCTGGCGGGACGACGCAGATCTACATCAACCCCACCCTGCCGGCGGGCGTGACCTACGACTCCGTCCGGCAGGCGGTTCGCAACGCGTTCAACAACCTGACCGACCCGGCCCACCCCGGGAAGCAGGTGCTGCTGGCGGTCATGAACAAGGAGGAACTGCGCAACGTGCAGGGCGACGACTCCCTGTTCCCGAACCGCAGCGGTGACGTCGTGGTGGTGTCCCGGCCTCCGTACCAGTGGGACGCGCCGACGGCGAACGTGGCGATCGCCTTCTCGCATTTCTTCGGTCAGCACGGCTACCTGCCGAACACCGTGGACATCGCCCACGACATCAACATGCACTCCGTGTTCGTCGCCGCGGGCCCGGGCGTCGCCAAGAGCAAGGTCGAGGTCGGGGGAGTGCGGGCCATCGACCTCGCCCCGACGATTGCGTATCTGATGCGGATCCCCGGCCCGATCCAGGCCCGGGGCCGGATCCTGTACCCGATCACCACCGGCGGATCGGACGTGGTGGAGGC
>DATLUW010000961.1:0-4866 GCA_035577825.1 Actinomycetota bacterium
CGGCGACGACGGCCGCGCAGACCGTTCGTCCCATCCGACCGTTCGCCCCCAGCACGCCCACGCGGACGGTCACCGTGATCAGCCCTCCGGGTGGAACGCGGCGGCCTCGTCCGCGACGTCGGGGTCGCTGCCGCCGAACGCGTCGTCGTCGAACGGCCCGAGCACGGTGAGCGCCATCGGCTGCGACAGCACCCTGGCGGCCACGGCGTTCGCGTCGTCCAGGCTCACGCGCTCGACGCGGTCGAGCATCTCGTCGAGCGAGAGGATCTCGCCGTGGCCGGTCTCGGACCGGCCGAGCCGCGACATCCGCCCACTCGTCTCCTCCAGCGACAGCACCATCGAGCCCTTCACGTGGCCCTTCGCGCGTTCGAACTCCTCCGACGTGAGGCCGCTCTCCGCCATCTTCGCCGCCTCCCGCTGCAGCAGCGAGAGCGCCTCGGTGGCCCGGCCGGGCGTCGTGCCCGAGTACATCGCGAACAGCCCGGCTTCCGCGTACATCTGGTGGTAGGAGTACACCGAGTAGGCCAGCCCGCGCTGCTCCCGGATCTCCTGGAACAGCCGGCTCGACATCCCGCCGCCGAGCGCCGCGTTCACGATGCCGAACGCGAATCGGTCGGGGTCGCTCCGGGACAGGCCGTTCGTCCCGAGCATGATGTGGGCCTGCTCGGTCGCTCGGTTCCGGATCAGGCGGGAGCCCGACGGCCGAGGCGGACGGCCGACCGAACGGAGCGTCCAGGCCGACCGCCCCCTCGAGCGAACCCGGCCGGTCTGCATGCCCTGCTGCAGGGCGTCCACCAGCACGGCATGGTCGACGTTCCCCGCCGCGGCGACGACGAGGTTCGCCGGCTCGTAGTGCCGCCGGTAGAACCGGAACACCTGGTCCCGGTTCATGCCGTTGATGCTGTCGACGGTCCCGAGCACCGGCCGCCCCAGCGGGTGGCCGGTCCACAGCGTCTCGGTGAACAGGTCGTGCACGAGGTCGTCGGGGGTGTCCTCGTGCATGTTGATCTCCTCGAGGATCACCTGGCGTTCGGCCTCGAAGTCCTTCCGGTCGAGCACCGAGCCCTGGAGCATGTCGCACAGCAGCGAGACGGCCATGCCGAGGTCTCGATCGAGCACCCGCGCGTAGAAGACCGTCGTCTCCTTCGACGTGAACGCGTTGAAGTCGCCCCCCACCGCGTCGAACGCCTCCGCGATGTCGCGGGCGCTCCGCGAATGCGTCCCCTTGAACAGCAGGTGCTCGAGGAAATGCGACGCGCCGGCGATGTTCGGCCGCTCGTCGCGGGAGCCGGTCGTCACCCAGAACCCGAGCGTGACGCTCCGAACGGACGGCATCCGCTCGGAGAGCACGCGCAGCCCCGAGGTGAACTCCGTCCGCTCGATCTCCGAGCCGCCGGTCGCCCGTCGCGGTCGCGAACCTGGGCGCTCGGTGGCGGCGGACGGCAGCGGCCGCTTCGCGGCCGCCGCCGGGCGCTTGGACGACGAGGGCCGGGCGGTCCTCACGGACCGCCCGGCTCCCCGTGCAGGCTGCTGCTTCGAGGGCATCGACCCGTGCCCGGCCGCGCTAGTCGCGGCGCTCGCGGCTCGAGGAGCGATCGCGGTCGCGGCTCCCGCCGCTGCGGCGCGGCCCACGGTCGCGGTCACGGCCGCCGCTGCGGTCGCGCGGACGGTAGTCGCCGGTGTCGCGCTCGCCGCCCTCCGGCTTGGGCCAGCCGCCCTCGGGCGGGTCCCAGCCCTCGCCGACCGGCTTCAGCGCGATGCGGCCGCGGTCGGCTTCGACGTTCTCGACCTCGACCGTCAGGTGGTCGCCCTGCTTCACGGCATCCTCGACGTTGTTCAGGCGCTTGCCCCGGCCGAGTTTCGAGATGTGCACCAGGCCGTCGGTGCCCGGCATGATGTTGACGAACGCCCCGAAGTCGGTCGTCTTCACGACCGTGCCGTCGTAGCGCTCGCCGATCTCCGGCATCTTCGGGTTGACGATCTGGTCGATCATCTTGATCGCCTCGGACGCGCCCGAGCCCTCGCGGGACCCGACGAACACGCGGCCGTCGTCCTGGATGTCGATGTCGGCGCCGGTGAGCGCGATGATCTCGTTGATCCGCTTGCCCTTCGGCCCGATGACCTCGCCGATCTTGTCGACCGGGATCTGGATCATCTCGACGCGCGGCGCGTTCGGGTTGGGCTCCTGGCGCGGCTCCGGGATGGTGGCGAGCATCACGTCGAGGATCTGGAGGCGGGCCTCCTTCGCCTGCTTCAGCGCCGCGTTCAGCGCCTCGGCCGGCAGCCCGGTGACCTTCATGTCGAGCTGGATCGCGGTGACCCAGTCCGACGTGCCGGCGACCTTGAAGTCCATGTCGCCCAGCGCGTCCTCGGCGCCGAGGATGTCGGTGAGGGTCACGTAGTTGTCGCCCTCGGCGATCATCCCCATCGCGATGCCGGCCACCGGCGCCTTGATCGGCACCCCGGCGTCCATCAGCGACAGCGTCGAGGCGCAGACGCTCGCCATCGAGGTGGAACCGTTGGACGACAGCACGTCGCTCACCAGCCGGAGCGCGTAGGGGAACTCGTCGTCGTCCGGGATCACCGGCACGAGCGCGCGCTCGGCGAGCGCGCCGTGGCCGATCTCGCGACGCTTCGGCCCCCGCATGAAGCCGACCTCGCCGGTCGAGAACGGCGGGAAGTTGTAGTGGTGGATGTACCGCTTCGACTCCTCGGGGTCGAGGGTGTCGATCATCTGCGTCATCCGCAGCATGCCGAGCGTGGTCACGTTGAGGACCTGCGTGTCGCCCCGCTGGAAGAGGCCGGAGCCGTGCGCCCGCGGGAGCACCCCGACCTCGGCGGAGAGCTGGCGGATCTCGTCGGACCGGCGGCCGTCGAGCCGCACGCCGTCTTCGATCACGCGCTTGCGCATGACCTTCTTCTGGACCTCCTTGAAGGCCGGCGAGATCTGGGACTGCCGGGCGGCGAAGTCGTCCTCGCCCCAGGCCTGGAGCAGGTGCTCCTTGACCTCGGCCTTCAGCGCGTCGAGGTTCGCGTCGCGCTCGGACCGGTCGGTGACGAGCGCCGGGGCCATGCGGTCCCAGGCGAACCCGGCGACCGCGTCGTAGACCTCCTGGCTGTACACGGGCCGTGGCTCCCAGGGCTTGCGCTCGACGCCCACGGAGGCGACGAACTCGCGCTGGAAGTCGATGAGCTCGCCGATCGCTGCCTTGGCAGCCTCGAGCCCCTCGGCCACGACGTCCTCGGTCGGCGACGTCGCGCCGTCCTCGGTCACGAGCCTCCAGGCCTCGTCGGTGGCCTCGCCCTCGATCATCAGGATGTCGACGGTGCCCTCGTCGTTGCGGCGGCCGGCGACCACCATGTCGAACGTGGCCAGGTCGAGCTCCTGGTAGGTCGGGTTGACCTTCCACTGGCCGCCGATGTTCCCGACGCGAACCGCGCCGACCGGGCCCTCGAACGGGAGCCCGGCGAGCAGCGTGGCAAGCGACGCGCCGTTGATCGACGGGATGTCGTACGGCTGCGCCATGTCCACGCTGAGCACGGTCACGACGATGTGGACCTCGTCGCGGAACCCGTCCGCGAATGACGGCCGCATCGGCCGGTCGGTCAGCCGGGCCGTGAGGATGGCGGTCTCGGACGGCCGGCCCTCGCGGCGGAAGAAACCGCCCGGAATCTTGCCGGCCGCGTACATGCGTTCCTCGACATCGACCGTCAGCGGGAAGAAGTCGATCCCCTCACGCGGCGTGCCGCTGGTCGAGGTGGCGAGCACCTGGGTCTCGCCGATGGTCACGGTCGCCGCGCCGCCCGCCTGCTTGGCGAGCTTGCCGGTCTCGAACGTGACGTCGGTGCCACCGATGTTCCGGGTGGCTTTGGTGGATTCCATCTGGTCGTTCCTCCTGGTCGTTGCGGCGCGCGTCTGCGCGTCGCACGTTGGGGGTGGGAGGTCGGCCAGTTGTCAGTGGTGGGCCACCGGGCTCCGGGTCGTTGGGGGGTCCGGGGACTCGCTACTGATAACTGACCCGCACGCGCTCCCAGCCTCGTTCGGGTCGGGGCTCGGGTCCTGGTGCGTCCTCCTGCCTGTCCTGCTTGCGAAGAAGGCGGCCCCGTGGCCGCCCTCCCGTGTTCCTCGCTACCTGCGGAGCCCCAGCTTCGCGATGAGGGCCCGGTAGCGCTCGATGTCCTCTCGCCTGAGGTAGTCGAGCAGCCGGCGACGGCGACCGACCAGCTTCAGCAGGCCGCGCCGCGAGGCGTGGTCGTGCTTGTGCATCCGGAGATGCTCGGTGAGGTCGGAGATGCGCCGCGTGAGCACGGCGACCTGGACCTCCGGCGAGCCCGTATCGTCGTCCGAGCGCCGGTGGT
Source organism: Actinomycetota bacterium (assembly GCA_035577825.1). Classification (GTDB taxonomy): domain Bacteria; phylum Actinomycetota; class UBA4738; order UBA4738; family JACQTL01; genus DATBHM01. The sequence goes on from DATLUW010000961.1 coordinate 4,360, forward strand.
CCGTGATGATCTGCTGCTTGATGTCCAGTGCGAGTGGCATACGAAGTCCCAACGATGGTACCAGAGGCCCTTTTCCGCTCCCCGGCGTGGGTTTCCCGAGGCTACTGCAGGACCGGGTGGCCGCCGCTCTCGATGATCGTCGGGAGGAGCTCCGCGGTGAACTCGCCCTGGGGGCTGACGTGGATCTCGGCCACCGCGGTGGTCGCGCTGGCCTCGGAGAGTCGGGGCCAGACGAAGTTCCCGAGGGAGTAGAAGACCGGGCGGCCGTCGATCATGTCGAACGGCTGGAGGCGGTGGGAGTGGCCGCCGAAGATGATGTCCGCGCCCGCGGCGACCAGCTCGTGGGCGATGTCGACGTCGTCCGCCCGGGGCGTCGTGTCGAGCTCGACCCCCCAGTGGATGTCGACGATCGTGAGATCGCTCACCGCGGCGGCGGCCTTCACCTCCTGCACCATGCAGTCGACGTCGTGGCCGCAGGCCGTTCCGGGGTGATTCGGCGCGGCGATG
>DATLUW010000962.1:0-7428 GCA_035577825.1 Actinomycetota bacterium
CGGTGGCCGGGACGTTCGGCGCGCACGACGTCTCCATCAAGAGCGTCCTGCAGGAGGACACGGGGGAGGGCGCGCAGCTCGTGATGATCACCCACCGGGCCCGCGAGGGCGACCTGCAGGCGACCGTCCGCGAGCTCGAACGGCTCGAACCCGTCCACGCCGTCACGAGCGTCCTGCGCGTGGAGCAGATCGAATGAGGGTGGTGGCATGAGCGCGTCGCTCGAGACCCGGGACCGCGCCCGCCCGTGGCGCGGCGTGATCGAGGAGTACCGTGACCGGCTGCCCGTCACCGCCTCGACGCCCGTCGTCACCCTGCAGGAGGGCGGGACCCCGCTCGTCCGGAGCGAATCCCTGTCGAACGACACCGGCTGCGACGTCTTCCTGAAGTTCGAGGGCGCGAACCCGACGGGCTCGTTCAAGGACCGCGGCATGACCCTCGCCATGTCGAAGGCCGTCGAGGAGGGCAGCAAGGCCGTCGTGTGCGCGTCGACCGGGAACACGAGCGCCAGCGCCGCCGCCTACGCCGGCCGGGCCGGGCTGACCTGCGCGGTGCTGGTGCCGCAGGGCAAGGTCGCGGTCGGCAAGCTCGCCCAGACGCTCGTGCACGGCGCCCGCGTCCTGGAGGTCGAGGGGAACTTCGACGAGGCGCTGACGCTGACCCGCGGCCTCGCCGAGCGCTACCCGGTCACGCTCGTCAACTCCGTGAACCCGTTCCGGCTGCAGGGCCAGAAGACGGGGGCGTTCGAGGTGTGCGACGCGCTCGGCCGCGCGCCCGACGTCCACTGCATCCCGGTCGGCAACGCCGGCAACATCTCGGCGTACTGGATGGGGTACGGCGAGTACGCGGCGGACGGCCTCATCGAACGAACCCCGCGGATGTTCGGGTTCCAGGCGAAGGGCGCGGCGCCGATCGTGCTCGGCCACCCGGTCGCCGACCCGCAGACGATCGCGACGGCCATCCGGATCGGGAACCCGGCCTCGTGGGACCTCGCGGTGAACGCGGCGAGCGTGTCCGGCGGCGAGATCCGCGCGGTCACCGACCGGGAGATCCTGGCGTGCTACCGGCGGCTCGCCCGGGAGGGCGTGTTCTGCGAGATGGCCTCCGCGGCCTCGGTGGCCGGGCTGCTGCGCATCTCGGCCGACGGGACGCTGCCGCGCGGGTCGACCGTGGTGTGCGTGCTGACCGGCCACGGGCTGAAGGACCCGCAGTGGGCGATGCAGCTCACCGGCCGCCCGCCGACGGTGAAGGCCGACCCCGAGGCCGTCGCGGCCGAGCTCGGGCTGTAGGCCGCCGGTCGCCGCCGCCATGCGTCTTCGGGTCGAGGTCCCCGCGACCGTCGCCAACCTCGGGCCGGGGTTCGACGCGTTCGGGCTGGCGGTGGGGCTGTCGAACGTGGTCACGGTCGACACCGACGCCGAGCCGCGCATCCTCGTCGAGGGCGAGGGCGCCGGCGAGCTGCCGGAGGACGGTTCGAACCTGGTCGTCCGCGCCATGGCCATGCTCGCGGTGGAGACGGGTCGCAAGCTGCCGCCGTTCGCGCTGCGGTGCGAGAACGGCATCCCGCTGGCGCGGGGGCTGGGCTCGTCGGCGTCCGCGCTGGTCGCCGGGCTCGCACTGGCCGACCGGCTGCTCGGGACGAACATCGGGCTCGGGCGGCTGCTCACACTCTCGGCCGACGCCGAGGGGCACGCGGACAACGTCGCGCCGGCGCTGCTGGGCGGCGCCACGATCGCCTACCTCAGCGCCGACGGTTGGCGGGCGGAGCGCCTCCCGTCGTCGAACGACCTCCACCCCGTGCTGCTGATCCCGCTGCACGAGCGCGTCTCCACCGAGGATGCGCGCCGGGTGCTGCCGCGGGAGGTCCCCCGCGTGGGGGCGACCTTCAACGCGGCTCGGGCCGGGCTGCTCGTGCTCGCGCTCGGCGGCCGGACCGAGCTGCTCCCGGAGGCGCTCGAGGACCGGCTGCACCAGGACGCCCGGCTGAAGCTCGCGCCCGGCGCGCAGCGGGTGTTCCAGGACATCCGCGCGTCCGGCGTGCCCGTGTGCGTTGCCGGCTCGGGCCCGACGCTGCTGGCGTTCGACACGGGCGGTGCGGCGATTCCGGAGCTCGGGGCGTCCTGGCGGGTGATCCCGACGGCGGTGCAGCCGAACGGCGCCGAGGTCCTCGAACTCCTCTGAGGGTTGCGGGGTTCGCGTTCCGGCTCTCGAAGGGGACTGCAGAACGATCAGCCGGCCAGCCAATGCACGGGCGGCCCGTGCGCGGCGGCGGTCGCCAGACTGCGATCCTCGCCGCCGGGCCACACCGTCAGCCGCACCTCGGGCGTTCCGATCCGGCTCCAGCCCGTCGCGACCGGATCGCCGGTGTCCGGATGCTCGAACCGCAGCCACGCCAACGGCTCGTCGTCGCTCGCGGACGCGCCCGCCTCAGCCAGCAGCGACTTCAGCCTCGCCCGCTGCTCGGTCGAGAAGTACAGCGCCACGATGGAATGGAATACCACGGTCGCCGTCCCCGGCTCACGGCGCTGCAGGCGCCCCTCGAGCCAATCGAGCGCGTCGGATCGCTCGACGGTGGCCGGGACCTCGCGCGCGACCTCCAGCGCGCCGCGCAGCCGGGCGAAGCGTTCGGCCTGGTCTGCCCAGACGTAGCACATCAGCGTGAGCCGGCCGTCCTCCGTGGTCGGGTCGACGGGCGCGCGGTCGCACCCCTCACGGGCCACCACCCTCGCGTCGACGTCCAGCCGCGGCCGCCGGTCGCCCGCGAACACCTCCCGAAACCGCACGGGCGACGCCGGGTCGCCCCACGCGTCCTCGTACCGGAAGCGGTCCCACCGCAGGTTGAGCCCGGCACTCGTGCCCAGCTCGGCCAGCCGGAGCGGCCGCCCCCGCCCTGCGACGTCGAGGAATCCGCCGAGCAGCGCCGCCGCCCGCCCGACCTCGTTCGTCTGGATGGGCCGGCCGAGCAGGTCGGCGATCTCGTCACGAAGCCCGTCGATCACCGCCGCGAACTCCGGCCAGGCCGCTGCCGGATCGGGCGCCTCGGCCTGCGGCTCCCGTCCCTGCGCGATCGCCACCGAGGGGAGGAACGGCGCCAGCCCGGGCGTTCGGCCGGTGAGCGCCAGGCGGTGCACGGCCCCCATCAGCGAGAGCGGCGCCGAGTCGGCCGCCGCGACGTCGCGCCCCTCGAACAGGCGCCACACCGGCCCACCGGCGAGCGCGTCGTCCGCGGCCCGCAGCAGCAGCCCCTCGTAAAGCGGCGACCCGTAGGTCGCGCAGTGGCCGGCCTGGACGCGCAGCCGTTCCGCCAGGGTCTCGCGACGTTCCCGCACGGCCCCATGTTCCCATCCCACGGAGCTCGTCTTCCTGCAAGCCCTGCGCCGCAACGCCGAACGCCCGATTGAGAACGCCCGGTGACGCGCATAGACTCGCCGTGCCCGCATCCCCGCGTCTTCGATCGGCCGGGATCGCATGGACCACGTCATCGACCAGGACACCCTCGCGCCCGCCGGGCCCGGCCCCCGACTGCCGGGCGCGCCCGTCCTCGTCACCGATCTGGCGTCGCGGACGCTTGCGATCAAGGAGGGCGAGACCTTCCTCTACACCGACACGGAGGGGAACCTCGACGACCGCAAGGAGCTCGGGCTCGGGTTCTACCACCGCGACACGCGGTTCCTGTCGCACTTCCTGCTGAAGGTTGGAGGGCGCTCGCCCGTGCTGCTGTCGAGCAGCTCGGACCGGAGCTACCTGGCCCACGTCGACCTCACGAACCCCGAGCTGTTCGACGACGAGGGCGAACCGGTGGCGCCGCAGCAGACCCTGAACGTCCGGCGCATCCGGACCATCAACGGGCGCCTGTACGAGCGGATCCGCGTGAAGAACTACCACCCGCGGCCCGTGGTGGTGGACGTCGACCTGTCGTTCGGGGCGGACTTCGCGGATGTGTTCGAGGTCCGCGGGCTGGCCCGGGAGCGCACCGGCACGTACGAGCCGCCGGTCGCCGACGGCAAGGTGGTGTCGTTCGCCTATCGGGGCCTGGACGGCCGGCGGCGGGAGACGCGCATCGAGCTCGGGTCGGACCCCGACGTCAGCGAGGTCGTCGGCGACCTGGCGCACGTGCGGTTCCGCCTCAAGCTCGGGCCGTACCAGACCCGGCTGCTGTCGCTGACGGTCGAGCCGATCATCGACGAGCACCGCCCGCCGCGCATCGACTTCGACGCCGCGGTGCACGACCTCCGGCGTTCGTACGAGGACTGGGAGCGGGAGGCCACGCGCGTCGTCACCGACAACGAGCTGTTCAACCAGCTGCTCGACCAGGGCCTGCGCGACCTCCGCGCGCTGTACACACCGGTCGACGGTGGGGGGGTGCTCGCGGCCGGCATCCCGTGGTACGTGACGACGTTCGGCCGGGACGGGCTGATCGCCGCCCACCAGCTGCTGATGATCAACCCCCGGTTGACGCGCGACGTGCTGGTGGTGCTGGCGCACCACCAGGGCTGGGAGCGCGATGACTGGCGGGATGAGGAGCCCGGGAAGATCCTCCACGAGTCCCGGCAGGGCGAGCTCGCCGCCGCCGGCCTGATCCCGCACACGCCGTACTACGGCTCGGTGGACTCGACGCCGTGGTTCCTGATCCTTGCCGCCCAATACCTCCGGTGGACGGGCGACGTCACGTTCGCCCGCGAGCTGGAGCCGGCGATCGACGCCGCGCTCGGCTGGATCGACCACCATGGAGACGCCGACGGCGACGGGCTGGTCGAGTACGTGCGGCGTTCGCCCGGCGGCATCCGGAATCAGGGCTGGAAGGACTCCGTCGACGCGGTCCTGCACGCCGACGGCACGCGGGCCGAGCCGCCGATCGCCCTCGTCGAGGTCCAGGCGTACGTGCACCTCGCCAAGCTCCGGATCGCCGACGTGTACGAGGCGCTCGGCCGGCCCGAGCGGGCCCGTCGCCTCCAGGTGGAGGCCGCCGAGCTCCGCGAACGGTTCCACCGGGCGTTCTGGATGCCCGACGAGCGGTACTACGCGATGGCGCTGGACGGCGACAAGCGCCAGGTCCGGACCGTGACGTCGAACCCCGGCCACGCGCTGTACTGCGACATCCTCGACCCCGAGCCCGCCCAGGAGCTCGCCCGGCGGCTGCTGGCGCCGGACATGTTCAGCGGCTGGGGCGTACGGACGATGAGCAAGTCGGCCGCCGCCTACAACCCGATGAGCTACCACAACGGATCGGTGTGGCCGCACGACAACGCGCTCATCGCGGCGGGGCTGAAGCGCTACGGCTTCGCGCGGGCGACCAACCGCATCGCCACCGGGCTGTTCGACTCGGCCATCCACGCCGAGCACCTCCGGCTGCCGGAGCTGTTCTGCGGGTTCACCCGGCGCTCGCCGAACAAGCCCGTGGCCTACCCGGTGGCGTGTTCGCCCCAGGCGTGGGCGGCCGGGTCGCCGTTCCTGATGCTGCAGTCGATGCTCGGGATCTCCGCGCGCGCCCACGAGAACCTCCTGACGGTGAACCACCCCCAGCTCCCCGCGTGGCTCAACGCCGTCGAGCTGCAGAACCTCCGAGTCGGCGACAGCCGGATCACGCTGCTGTTCCGCCGGGACGGCGACATCACGGGGTTCTCGCTCCTCCAGCGCGAGGGCGACGTCCGCGTGGTCATGGAGGAGTAGCCGAACCTTCACCCAGCGGCCACGAATACGGGGTTGCGCCGGGGCGGCGGCCTCGGGAAGAATCAGACCGGTGCCACCCTCCCGAGGGGGCCGTTCGGGGGATTCCCGGATGGTCGGAGGGCCCGTGACCGCACAGGGAGGGGTTGAGCATGGCCCGTTCGTCGTTCCGCGTCGCTCTGCGCGTGGCCGTCGCCACGCTGCTGACCGTATCCGTCGCCCTCGTCGGGCAGCCGTTCGCGGCGCTCGCCGACACGACCGCCCAGACGCTGCCGTTCTCGCAGAACTGGGCGAACACCGGCCTGATCACGACGAGCGACGACTGGTCCGGTGTCCCCGGCATCACGGGATATCGTGGCGACGGCCTCACCGCCGCGACCGCGGTCGATCCGCAGACGGTCCTCGGTGACGGGACGCTGGTCGTCGACGTCAATGCGAACCAGACGAATCCCAACACGTTCACGACCGGTGGGGTGGCCGAGTTCGACACACTCACCGACCCGGTCGTCGCGCTCCAGGGGTCTGGGACCGCTCGGGCGCCGAGTCTCGTGATGTTCCTCGACACCACGGGACAGTCGAACGTCCACATCAGCTACAACCTTCGCGACGTCGATGGCTCGACCGACAACTCCGTCCAGCCTGTCGCCTTGCAGTATCGGGTCGGCTCCTCGGGCAACTACACGAACGTGCCCGCCGGGTTCGTGCCCGACGCATCGACGGGCCCCAGCCTCGCGACGCTTGTGACGCCGGTCAGCGTCACGCTTCCTGCGGCGGCTGACAACCAACCGCTCGTGAATGTGCGAGTGATCACCACCGACGCGGTGGGCAGCGACGAATGGATCGGCGTCGACGACATCTCGGCGTCGACGGGCGACTCCGCCCCATCCGTGAGCACCACCACCCCGGCCAACAGCGCGACCAACGTCGCGACCAACTCGGATATCACGGTGAACTTCTCGGAGAGCGTCCACGTCACGTCGACGTGGCTCACGATCAGCGGCTCGTCGAGCGGCCCGCACACCTACACGTTCGACAGCTCGCCGTCCGCGCAGACCGACGCCAGTACGTGGATCGCGAACCCGGACACGGACTTCACGAACGGGGAGACGGTCACTGTCACGGTGGTCGCGACCCAGGTCGGGGACACGGATGCGACCGACCCGCCTGACCACATGGCGGCGGACTACGGGTTCTCGTTCACGGTCATCCCGGCCGATCTCGCGCCGAGCGTCTCGACCACGACGCCGACCAACAACGCCGGCCAGGTCCCGGCGAACACGAACATCGACGTCACGTTCTCGGAAGCGGTCGTTCTGTCGCCCGGGGCGCTCACCGTCACCGGGTCGTCGAGCGGCGCACATCCCATCGCCATCAGCGGCGGCCCGGTCACGTACACGATCGACCCGATCACCGACTTCAACAACGGGGAGAACGTGACGGTCACCGTGGTCGCGGCGGACGTCTCCGACGTGGACTCCCAGGATCCGCCGGACAACATGGCGGCCGACTCCACGTTCAAGTTCGGGACGCCGCTGTTCATCCACGACGTCCAGGGCGCCTCGCACCTCTCGCCCTACGGCGGCCAGACCGTGCTGGGGGTGCCCGGCATCGTGACCGCGAAGCGGTCGAACGGGTTCTACCTGCAGGATCCATCGCCGGACGCGAACGAGGCGACGTCGGAGGGCATGTTCGTGTTCACCTCGTCGGCGCCGACGGTGAACGTGGGCGACGCCGTGAGCGTGAGCGGGACGGTGTCGGAGTTC
>DATLUW010000963.1:0-6372 GCA_035577825.1 Actinomycetota bacterium
CGGTGGCCGAGTGGTCCCTGCTCCCGACGAACCCCCACGACACGCTGTCGCCGCGCTTGTTGACCGTCACGTCGTTCGGTCCGAACGAGTTGTCGGTCACGCCGACGTAGAAGTTGTAGAAGCCGTTGGGCAGGGGGAACCCGCTCCCGCGCCCGGGCTGGGCGGCCGCCGCGCGCGCGGTTCGCGCCGACAACACGTCCGCGTACGCGATCGCGCCGGCCAAGGTGATTCCGGAAGTGATCAGCCCCTTGACGAACACCCGCCGGCCGATCCTGCCGTCGAGATAGCTCCGAACCAGCTCGCCCTTGTCGTTCGCTCCCACGATCCCTCCCCGCCCTCGAGCGGCGAGCGTATCGGCCGAGTCGAACTCCGCGCAACCTATCGACAGCTCACCGGCTCGACGGCCTGGGACGCGCCCCCACGGCGAGCGCCACCTGCGTCAGGTCGGACCGCGTCGCATCGAGCGAGGACTGCAGGAGATCGATGCGCTGTTCGAGGCGGTCGAACCGACCCCGGCTCGCCCACGCGATCCACCCGCCGACCGCTGCGACGACTGCTGTGTTGACGACCGCCACGATGAAACCCATCTCGAACGAATCCTCTCCGGGGGAGGGCTGGATTCACCGGTGGCACCGAGCGTAGCACCCGGCTCCGACACGGCCGGAGCGCATCGTTTCGGGACGGCGGCCCCGCGGGCCCGGTCCTGGTTGGACCGGGCCCACGAAGACGGCGCGCGCGGTCTCGGGTCAGCCGCCCGCGCTCTTCGCTCCGAACACGCTCGAGAGGTCCGGCACGGCCGCGTCGCGGGTCGACAGCGGCGGCAGCCCGAACCGGTGCTCGATCGTCGACAGGATCGACGTGGTGTCGTGCTCCGTCCCGTCCACCACGAAGCTGCCGCGCAGCCCCGGAGTGATCACGAGCGCCGGGATCCGCGTCCCCGGTCCCCACTGGTCGTGCGGCCCCTGCGTCCCGAGCATCCCCGGCGGGGGCACGTGGTCCCACTGCCCGCCGAACTCGTCGTAGGTCACCACGACCATCGTGTCGCTCGCGCAGGCGCTTCCCTGGATGTCCTGCAGCAGCGAGACCAGGTGGTCGCTGCCGTTCGGCTCGCTCGCGTAGCCGGGGTGCTCGTTCTCCTCGCCGATCGGCTTGACGAAGCTCACCGGCTTCAGCTGGCAGGTCGACGTGGAGGCCTGCGCGTCCGAGATGAACTCCTGCTCGTCGCGCAGGTGCGAACGCCCGGGGCCGGTGGGGCCGTAGTTCGCGTAGTAGGAGAAGGGCTGGTGGTGGAACTGGAACAGCTGGTCCGGGCAGAACGGCCAGGCCGGGTTCTTGAACGAGTTCGGGTCGGGGCAGTTGCCGCTCGAGTCGGGGCCGGCGCCGTTGGTCCAGCCGGGCGCGCCGACGTCGCCAGCGGCGTTCGACCATCCGCCCGCGTACCAGGCCCAGTCGACCCCGGCCGCGGTCAGGCGGTCGCCGATGGTGGGCGCGGTCTGCGCGGGGAGCTTCGCCCCGAACGGCCCGCTCGGCTGAGCGAACGGCTGCATGGTGTTCACGGCGTAGTCGCCGCAGGCGAGGCCGTTCGTGGCCGGGCAGGTCTGGGTGAGCGGGCCGTCGACGAGCCCGGCGGACGCCGGCGAGGTGTACAGCGCGACCGGGCTGTTCGACGCGGGCGGCGAGCGCAGCACCGGCATGCCGTTCGCGTCGAGGACGGAGTGCAGCGTAGCGGCGGCGCCGGGGTACGTCGGCGTGGCGGCCGCGATCAGCCACTGGTGGTTGAGGAACGAACCGCCGAACGCCGCCTGGAAGAAGTCGTCGAGGATGGCGTAGTTCGGGTGGCCGGCCTGGTGGAGGTACTGGTAGATCGGGAGCTGCGTCGTGTCGTAGTAGCCCATCGTCAGGCCGGCCGCGTCGCTGCCGGTGACGTAGCGGTTCTGGTGGCCGCCGTTCAGCTGGTACTGCTCCTGGTAGAAGCGGTGGACGATGTCCCGCGTGCACCCGCCGGGCGAGCCCGTGCCGTTGACCCAGCCGTTCGGATGCGTGAACGCCACCGAGGGCGTGGGCGGACAGGTCGTGTCGGTCGGGGCGATATAGGAGTCGATGCGGAACGGCGCGTTCCCGAAGTGGCTCTGGAACGTGGTCGGCGTCGTGCTGTCGGTGCACGTCGCCGTGAGCGGGGGCGACGCGAGGTTGGCGTCGTCCTGGAGGAGACAGTCGTAGCGCTTGCCGGCCTGGTTGATCTGGGCGGTCCGGGAGGTCGGCGTGTTGCGCAGGCCGTTCACGCCCGGCCACATGCCGTAGAGATTGTCGAAGCTGTGGTTCTCCTCGTAGATGACCACGATGTGGTTGATCTGCGAGAGCGGGTCGGCCGGCTGGGGCATGGCGGCCGCTTTCGCACCGGGGTGGGCCGCGCCCGCCGCCGAGCCGGCCGGGATGGCCAGCGCGACGAGCGCGACCGCCGCGACGATCGGAAGGAACACGCGACGGGACACCTCGACACCTCCTCTTTTGGGGTCGGTCCGCGAGCCTCTCGCCCTCCGTGCGAATTGGTCAAATCGAACGCGCGGCGCGCGGTGCTCTCGTAGCGCGCGCGGTTGCGTTCGGCCCCGGCGGTGCATCATTCGACGGGCGGTGTCGGGAAGGGAGCCCTGGTGCAAGAGGTGGATCGGACGCGGCTGCGGTCGCTGATGGCGGCCGAGGTGGAACGGTTCGTGACGACGCATCCGCGGTCGGGAGAGCTGTTCTCGCGGGCACGGGGGTCGATGCTGGCCGGGGTTCCGATGCCGTGGATGACCGAGTGGGCGGGGCCGTACCCGGTGTTCGTTGCATCGGCGTCGGGCGCACGGGTCTCGGATGTCGACGGGCAGTCCTATGTGGACTTCTGCCTGGGGGACACGGGGGCGATGGCCGGACATTCGCCTGCTCCGACGGTCGAGGCGGTCGCGGCCGCGTCGTCGCGGGGGATCACCACCATGCTGCCGTCGGAGGACTCCATCTGGGTGGGGGAGGAGATGGCGCGGCGGTTCGGGCTGCCGTACTGGCAGTTCTGCCTGACGGCGACCGACGCGAACCGGTTCGCGCTGCGGCTGGCGCGCGAGATCACCGGGCGGCCGAAGGTGCTCGTGTTCGCGTGGTGCTACCACGGGTCGGTCGACGAGACCTTCGTGGTGGTGGGCGAGGACGGCTCGGCGCGAACGCGCGACGACAACATCGGACCGCCGGTCGATCCCGCGCTGACGACCCGGGTGGTGGAGTTCAACGATCTCGCCGCGCTGGAGCGCGAGCTCGCGGCCGGCGACGTGGCGTGCGTGCTGGCCGAGCCGGCGCTGACGAACATCGGGATCGTGCTGCCGGACGAGGGGTTCCACGACGCGCTGCGGCGGTTGACGCATCGGTACGGGACGCTGCTCGTGATCGACGAGACGCACACGATCTGCGCGGGGCCGGGTGGGTACACGCGGGAGTACGGCTTGCAGCCCGACCTGCTGACGATCGGCAAGGCGATTGCGGGCGGGGTCCCGGCGGCGTGTTACGGGATGAGCGAGGAGGTCGCGGCCAGGATCCAGTCGCGACTCGACGACATGGCGGTGACCGACGTCGGGGGGATCGGTGGAACCCTCAGCGGCAACGCCCTGTCGCTCGCAGCGATGCGGGCGACGCTCTCCGAGGTCCTGACCGACGAGGCCTTCGCTTCGATGGTCGCACTGGGTGCGCGGTGGGCCGACGGCGTGAAGTCCGTCATCGACGAGCTCGAGCTGCCGTGGGAGGTCCAGCGCCTCGGCGCCCGCGCCGAGTACTGGTTCCGCTCCTCACCGCCCCGAACCGGCGCCGAGGCCGCCGCCGCCGACGACCACGAGCTCGCGAGGTTCCTCCACCTCCACGCGCTCAACCGCGGCGTCCTGCTCACGCCCTTCCACAACATGGCCCTGATGTGCCCCGCGACCACAGAGGCCGATGTCAACACGCACAACGAGGTGTTCCGCGACGCGGCGACGTCATTGGTCGCGGAGGGGTAAGAACTCACTCGGGCCAGGCCGCGCGGTCGTCCGAAGCGAATGCGCTCTCGAGCAGTTCCGCCATCCATCTCACGGGAGCGGATGAGTCACATGCCGTCTCGCTTGGCCGGACCATCTCGATCCGATCTCGAGCAGGATTCGGCGCGACGCTAGCACCAGCTCAAAGCTTGAACGCAAGTCCTGGGCGGGTCCGTCAGGTCAGTTTCGCGGCCGCAAACGCCAGCCCGGCAACGGCGAAGACCATGCTCGACCACAGCACCACGAGGTTCCGGAACAGCGTCTGCGTTTGGTCGAGCAACGCCTGACGGAACTCGGCCCGTAGACCATTCGCGAGCGCCTCGAAGCGAAGGTCCATCCGCTTCTCGAATTGCTGGAGATCGGCCTTGAGAAGGGCAACGTCGTCCTTGGTGGCGACGTCCGCCCAGCCAACGGGGGGAAGAAGCTCCATCAGCGTCTCTGCCGCTTCGGGGCCGAGCTCACGCTCGACCCGAAGGAACAGTTCGTGCCGAGCTCGTTCATCGACCGCCATTCTGCTCCTCTCCTTCGACGACGCCAAGACGAACGGAGGAGGAGCGGAGAGCGTACGACGAGGCACCGACACGACGGCCCGTTGTCAGACCAGGCTGTCTTGCCAGGCTCGGTGGAGGCCGGCGTAGTGGCCGTCCGAGCTGCGCAGGAGCTCGTGCGGTGGGCCGTCCTCGATCACGCGGCCGTCTTCCAGGACGAGGACGCGGTCGGCGATCTCCACCGTGCTCAGGCGGTGGGCGATGATCAGCGCGGTTCGGTCCTTGAGGATGGTCTGGAGCGCTCGCTGGACCGCGCGTTCTGACGGGATGTCGAGCGAGCTGGTGGCCTCGTCGAGGATCAGCACGGCCGGGTCGGCCAGGAACGCACGGGCGAACGCCACCAGCTGGCGCTGGCCGGCGCTGAGGCGCGACCCGCGCTTCCCGAGGTCGGTGTCGTAGCCGCTCGGCAGACCCTCGACGAACCGGTCGGCGCCGATCGCCCGCGCCGCCGCCTCGACGTCCGCGCGCGTCGCCTCCGGCCGGCCGAACGCGATGTTGTCGGCCACCGTCCCTGAGAAGAGGAAGTTCTCCTGGGTCACCATCGCAACCACACGCCGCAGCTGCTCCTCGGTCATCGACGGGAGCGGCACGCCGTCCACCAGCACGGAGCCCGCGACCGGGTCGTAGAAGCGCGCCAACAGCCGGGCGAGCGTCGTCTTCCCGGCGCCCGTTCGCCCGAGCAGCGCCACGGTCTGCCCGGCGGGGATGCTCAGCGCGAGGTCCCCCACCACCTCCATCTCCTCGCGGTAGCCGAACCGAACCCCGTCGAAGCGAACGGCGCCCCGCCACCCGCCGGCCGGTTCGACCGCCGCCGCCGCCGGCATCGCCACCGACGGCTCCTCCTCCAGCACCCCGGACAGCTTCTCCAGTGCAGCCGCCGCCCCCTGGAACGAGTTGTAGAACTGGCTGATCTCGGCCATGGGCTCGAAGAACCGCCGGATGTAGAGCAGGAACGAGGTCAGCACGCCGATCTCCATCGCGCCGTCCATCACCCGCAACCCGCCGTACAGCAGCAGTACGGCGGTCGTGACGTTCCCGATCAGCAGGATCCCCGGCCAGTACCAGGTGATGAGCTGGAACGAACGCTGGGTGGCAACGCGGTAGTCGTCGTTCACCTCGTGGAAGATCTCGTCGTTGCGGGGTTCCCGGCGGAACGCCTGCACGGCACGGATCCCGCCGAGCGACTCCACGAAGGCGACGACGACCATCGCGACCGTCCGGCGGGTCTCCCGGTACGCGACGGTGGAGTTCCGCTGGAACCACCGCGTCAGGAAGAACAGCGGAACGAACGACGTGAGCGTCACCAGCGCGAGCGGGAGGTCGAGCAGCGCGAGGATCACCGCGATGGTCACGACCGAGAGCACGGACGTGATCAGCGTGTCGGCCCCCTCGTTCAGCAGATCGGTGATGGCGTCGAGGTCCGAGGTCAGCCGCGAGATCATCCGGCCGGACGTATAGCGCTCGTGGAACGACAGGCTGAGCCGCTGGAAGTGACCGAACACCCGCTCGCGGAGGTCGATCAGGAGCTCCTGGCCGATCCGGCCGGCGCCGTTCACGAAGATCCGGTAGCACACGGCCTGCACCGCCGCCGCCACGAGGATCGCGCCGACGATGACGAGCAGCGTCGTCGGGTCGTGCTGCTCGGCCGCGGGGATGCCCTTGTCGATCGCGACGCCGACGAGCCACGGGCCGGCCATCGTGGCCGCGTTGGTCACGACCACGACCGCCGCGAGGAGGATCGCCTTGCGGCGGTGCGGGTGCAGCAGCGAGCCGAGCAGCCGCCGCGAACG
>DATLUW010000964.1:0-10508 GCA_035577825.1 Actinomycetota bacterium
CCGTCGTCGTCCGACGCCCCGACGTCGAGGCTCGCAACGCTGCTGCGCCGGCGACGGCGGGCCTCGAGCCAGGCCGCCGTTCCCGCCGCCCCGAGCACCACCAGCGCGGAACCGGCGAACCCCCGCCCGATCCACGGGTCGTCGTACCCCAGCCGGACGACGTGGTGCCCGGCTGGCACAACGACCGCCTGATCGACGGAGTCGCCGGCCAGCACCTCGGCCGGGTTCCCGTCGACGGTCGCGTGCCACCCCTCGTCGAACGTCTGCCGCACCAGCAGGACAGCCTTCCCCGAGGACCGCACTTCGAACTCCGCCGACTGCGGCCCGCTCGACACCTCGGTCACGGTTCCGGTCGCGGGCGTCGAGGGCGACGGGCCGATGGCGTGTTCCAGGACGACGGTCGTCGAGGGATCGAACCCGTCGGCCGTCACCCGCTTCAGGGCGTCGGCCTCCGAGGAGGCCACCACCCAGCTCCCCACGAGCGACGCCCGGGGCACCGGGCCGTGCGGCCGGCAAAGCGCGGCCAGCCCCTCGACCGCCACCACCTCGGCCTCGCCGCCCACCAGCTTCGGCTTGCACCCGATCGTCCGGGCGATCGTGACGCCGTTCACCTGCAGCAGGTCGCGGGCGAGCGGGGACAACTGCCGCGAGAACGACGCGTTGTAGTAGATGTGCCCCTTCTGCGTCGCCCGCACGAAGGTCCAGTGGCGAACCGACTGGACGGGGTTCACGCCATCGGGGCTCTCGAGCTCGAACAACACGCCGCGCTGGTTTCCCAGGAACGGCCAGTACAGCTCCTGCTGGTACGGGATCAGGCCGCGATGATCCTTGATCGGCGGGATCGTCGAGTACCGGCCGGGCGGCCCACTTCGCAAAGCGTCGACGATGGCGCCCGGCCGCAGGTAGTCGGCGACGTTCACCTCGGGGCGGCGGAGCGGCGGGATGCCGAGCTCGGCGGCGGGGATCTCGATCTGTCCGTGCAGCGACTCCGACGGCGCCTGTCCGAGGAGCCCGTTCACCGTGAGCTCGGCGGCGATCACCACCGGGAGCGCCAGCCAGAGCGCAGAGCGACGAAGGCGGACGGCGCCCACGCAAAGAGCGATCCCCGCCGCGCCGGCCAGGAGTGGCAGCCAGACGTCGTTGTGCAGGATGCCGATCGCCGGCGCGACGACCCACCACAGCGCCAGCCCCGGCGCAACGATCCACAGGCGTTCACGCAATGTCGAAGCGTCGCGGAACGCCTGCAGTCCGAGCCCGACCAGCACGGGGACGGCCAAGACCACGCCGTCTGAGAACCGGCTCGGCACGTGCAGGTAGAAGTCGCCGATCGTGGTCCCCGCGAGCAGGTGCGAAAGCGCCTGTGCCGTCCCTTCCAACGACAGCACGAAGCACACGGATGCGAGCCCGAGGAACGCGATGAAGAGGGGCTTCGACCGCCGCCACCCCCCGAACACGAAGGCCAGCGCGACCGCCCCCGCGTACCCGCCGATCGGGTCGATCAGCGTCAGCGGCCAGCTCGCGTGGGAGGTCACGCCGATCGGCGTGGGCGGCGGCGGCTTGCCCAGGAGCACGGCCGCGCGCCGCGCCTCCTCGGTGTACCCCAGGCTCGACGTGGTGCCGGGCAGGTAGGCGATCCGCGGCACCAGCACCGCGAGGTTCACCAGCGGGAGCGCCAGCACCAGCAGCCCGATCAGCCCGGCCGCCTGCCGGCCGGTCAGCGCCCGCGACCGGACCATCGGCACCAGCGCCGCCGCCACGTAGACCGACAGGGCGAACGTCCCCACCACCAGGCCGTTCGACAGGTGGGCCGACGCGACCTGCCCCCAGGCGCCGGCCGCCGCCAGCAGCCACAGCAGCCGCGCCGGCCAGCCTCGTTCGGTCCGCAGGAACCGCGACGTCGCCGCCAGCAGCACCGTCGTCCACGCGATCGCCCCCGCGAACGGCAGCTGGACGCCCAGGTACGATCCGCCGATCAGCAGGGCCATCACCAGCCCGGCGGCGGTGGCGGCCAACCGCGTGAGGCGTTCGCTTCGGAGGAACGCGTACATCCCGAGCCCGGCGATCAGCGGCTGCGCGACGATGAACCACCGCGTCGCCGCGCCGCACGGGAGCGCCGCCGACAGCAGCATCGCCGGGAGGTACATCCAGCCCGACTGCGGGTCCGCGGCGAACGGCGTCCCGCCGAGGATGTCCGGGTTCCACGCGGGGACGTGGCCGGCCTGCAGGCTCGCCCCCAGGAAGCAGTGCGTGGGGAGCCACATCGCGAGGATGTCGGGGTGCTGGTTGGTGAGCATCCCGCCGAACGCGAACCGGTGCTGCACCACCAGCACGACCGCGACGATCAGCCCGGGCCCGGCCAGCGCGAACAGGACCCGACGGAGCCGATCGGAGGATGGTTCGGTTTCGGGATGGTCCGGCAAAGGAGCTGGTGGGTGGCTCCGCACCGGGTCGCGAGCATCGCTGCTGGTAGGCCGAGGCACGGCTCGAAGAGTGTACGGGGCGGTCCCCGGGCCTGGCGAGGTAGACCTGCATGCCCGAGATGCTCCGTTCGGCCAGGCGCTGTTAGCATCCGGGCTCGTGTCGGCCCCGCCCACCCCTTCCTCGGCATCCCCGCAGGACGCCCCCCGGCCTGCCCGAACATTCACGCGCCGACGGTTCCTCGCGGGCTCGGCGGCGCTGCCACTGTCGGTCATGCTCGGCGACAAGCTCGCCGCCTGGGCGACGACCACGCCGAAGGCGTACGGCCCGCATGGCGCGTGCGGCCTTCCGTCCTACGTCCTGACGCGGATCTGGCGCGGGTACGACCCCAACCTCAGCGGCCAGATCATCGTCGTCCCCCACGGCAGGAACTTCCTCGGCGCCGGCGCGCCGCACGCCTCGCCATGGCCGTACACGCAGCGCGTGCCGATGTTCTGGTACGGCCCGGGCCTCGTGCAGCCGGGCACGTTCACCCGGCCGGTCACGTCTGCCGACATCGCCCCGACGCTCGCACGGCTCGTGGGCTTCCAAGACGGGTTTCCGGGCTCCGGCGGCCAGCCGATCGACGGAACCGACATGACGGAGTTGCAGCTCGTTCCCGGGAAGAAGCCCGCCCTCATCGTCGTCATGGTGTGGGACGCGGGTGGCCGCTTCGTCCTGGACCTGTGGCCGAGGAACTGGCCGCAGATGCGCGGGATGAAACCCAAGGGTGCCTGGTTCGAGAACGCGACGGTCGGTTCGTCCCCGTCGAACACGGCCCCGATCCATGCGACGATCGGCACCGGCTGCTTCCCGCGCAACCACGGGATCATCGACAACGTCATGAAGTTCCCCGACGGCCGGATCCGGTCGTCGTGGGCGGACGGACCGACCGCGCTCCGGCGCCCCGCGATGGCCGAGCTGTACCAGGCCGAGATGGGCGACAACGTGGTCATCGGCATGGCGGGCTCGGTGTCGTGGCACCTCGGGATGGTCGGGCACGGCAACATCGTGGACGGCGCCCCGAAGCCGGTCGTGATCCTCAAGAACGACTCGGACGGGGGCGACAGCGCTCCGCAGTGGGAGATGCCGCCCAGCGTCGAGGGCTACTACCGGTTCGCAGACTACGTGCGCGACCTCCCGCCGCTCGACGACCCGAACGGCGTCTACTTCCAGTTCGCCGACACGCTGGACGGCGGCGCCGACGACGGGAAGTGGCAGGGCTACGACATCGGCTCGCTGGAAGGCGGCTGGGCGACGCCGGCCCGCATCCCGTATCAGACGAACGCCATCAAGGACCTCGTGGCGACCGAGGGGTTCGGCCATCACGGCTCGGATCCGAACCCGAACACCGACCTGCTATTCCTCAACTACAAGCTGATCGACGAGATCGGCCACCGCTACTACGCGTCGAGCCCCGAGATGGCCGACTCGCTGTGGGCGCAGGACCACTACCTCGCGCTGTTCACGAGGTTCCTCGACAACCAGGTCGGGAAGGGCCGGTGGCTGATGCTGGTCACGGCCGACCACGGGCACACGGCCGCGCCGGCCGTGAGCGGCGGCTACCTCATCAACCAGCACGAGGTGCAGAACCGGATCGAGGCGCTCCGTGCCTCGACGACCGACCCGGCCCTGCTGACGCAGGTGCGTCCGATGTGGCTGAACATCGACGACGCCGAGCGCGTGCAGTCGGATCTGACGTACGAGGACATCTCGAAGCTCATCGCCGAGCTGACCAAGCAGGACACCGCGTCGTCCGGCGACGATCCGCCCGCGGAGATGCTCTCGACCGAGCCGGTGTTCGACGCTGCGTTCGCCGGCTCGCTGCTCGGGCACCTGTCCTGCTGGAGCCCGCCGGCGCATTGACGCGCGGCGCGATCAGTCGGGCATCGGCGGCGGCCGGGGCGGCTCGGGGCGGTCGCCCGACGCGAAGCGCCGGATCGCCTCCGCCAGCTCCGAATCGAACGCCGTCGGGATGCCCCGTTCGCGCTCCAGGATGAGCCCGTCGCCGAGCGGGCGGTCGAAGGTCTCCAGTGCGCTCGCGCGGTCGGCCCGGAGGCTGGTCTGGGGGTAGGCCGCCACGTGGCCGGCGAGCTGCACCCCCCGGTCGAGGGCGTGGGCGGCGGGGACGAGCTCCTGCACGAGGCCCATGTCGTATGCGCGCCGGGCGTCGATCCGGACGCCGGTGACCAGCAGATACAGCGCGTTGCCGGTTCCGACGATCCGGGGCAGGCGCTGCGTGCCACCGTCGACGTAGGGCACACCCCACCGCCTCGATAGCGCGCCGAACTCGGCGGTCGTCGAGGCGACGCGGAGGTCGCACCACGCCGCGAGCTCGAGTCCCCCCGCGAAGCAGAACCCCTCGACGGCTGCGATGGTGGGCTTCCCGGGATCGATCGACGAGAAGCCCATAGGGCCGGTGCGCTGAGCATCGGGCCGGGCCAGGAGCGACGGGGCGTCCTTCAGGTCGGCGCCGCTGCAGAACGCCTTCCCCCCGGCGCCGGTCACCACCAGCACCCGCTGGTCGTCGTCGGTGGCGAACGCCTCGATCGCCTCCGTGATCAGCTCGGCCGTCTCGCCGTCGACCGCGTTGTGCACCTCCGGTCGGTTGATGGTGAGGACCGTGACCGCCTCCCGCCGTTCGACCTCGACCTTGGCCACTCCTCGAACCTCCACGTCGGTGTCCCGCGAGCCGGGTGCCGCGGGGTGGTTCCGTATGATGGCCCGGACCGGCCGGGTCGTGCATTGGAGGAACCGTTCGCGTGGCGCAGAGCGAGGTGATGGAGGGGCGCGCCCTGCTCGGCCTCCCCGCCGACGGAGAAGGTGTGCTCCCCAGCCAGGCGCTCCGCCGGGCCATCGACCTCGGGATGGTCGACGCCGGCGAGTTCAAGGTTCCTTCCGCCAGCATCCAGCCGGCGTCGATCGACCTCCACCTCGGCGACGTCGCCTACCGGATCCGGTGCAGCTTCCTGCCCGACCGCCGCCCCGTCGAGGAACACCTCCGCGACTTCGTGGTCGACGAGCTCGACATCAGCCGGAACGGGGCGGTGCTCGAGACGAACCGCCCCTACCTGATCCCGCTCCGCGAACGCCTGTCGCTGCCGTCCGACCTCCGCGGCAAGGCGAACCCGAAGAGCTCGACCGGCCGCCTCGACGTGTTCACCCGGGTGATCACCGACCACGGGTACCGGTTCGACGAGGTCGAAGCCGGCTACCACGGGCCGCTGTGGCTGGAGGTCGTGCCGCTCTCGTTCACCGTTCGCGTGAGGGAGGGGTTGGCGCTGAACCAGCTGCGGCTCTCGGTCGGAAGCGCCCGGCTCACCGATGCGGACATCCGCCGGCTGCACACGACGGAGCCGCTGCTCCTGCGCGACGGTGCTCCGCTGTCGGACGCCGATCTGGCCACGGCGGACGGGCTGTTCCTCGCGCTGGACCTCCACGGGAACGACGCAGGGCGGGTCGGGCACCGCGCGCGGGAGTTCGCGCCGCCGATCGAGATGGCGCTCGTCGACCACTACTCGCCCGACGACTACTGGGATCCGGTCGTGCGGGAGGAGGGCGACCGCATCGTCCTCGCGCCCGGGCGGTTCTACCTCCTCCTGTCCGAGGAGGCCGTTCGGATCCCGCCGGGTTACGCCGCCGAGATGGCCGCGTACGACCCGACCTCCGGCGAGCTCCGGACGCACTACGCCGGTTTCTTCGACCCGGGGTTCGGCTACACCGCAGGCCTGCAGGGCTCGCGCGCCGCGCTCGAGGTCCGGGCGCACGACGTTCCCTTCATGATCGAACACCGCCAGCGCGTCGGGAAGCTCACGTTCGAACGGATGGTCGAGGAGCCCGAGGTGCTGTACGGCTCCGGGATCGGCTCGTCCTACCAGGGCCAGGTCGACACGCTCGGCAAGCACTTCCGCCGGGGCGCCGGCTGAGCCGGACCGGACCTCCGCAGGCAACGGCGCATCCCCCGCAACTCCGTAGGGTTCGTCGAACGACGAGAGGAGGTCGGCGATGGTGAGCGTGCGGGGCAGGCCCTGGTGGGCGGTGCCGGCGGTGGTTGCGGTGCTCGCGGCGACCCTGCTGATGGCGGGCCATGCCGGTGCGAGCGCCCGGCGGGGGATCGACGAGATCTTCGACCCGAGCGGTCTGGTCGGCGTGGTCCCGGGCCAGGCGGTCAGGCTCAACGTGTCGAACGTGTCCGAGGGATCCTGCCGGGCCAAGCTCCAGCTCATCGACCCGCAGGGCGCGGTGGTCGCCTCCAAGGCGGCCACGATCGACGCCGATGCGAGCGCCTCGCTGCGGTTGCAGCCGAGCGGGCGCATCCAGGTCCGTGCGCGCGTGATCTCGATCATGCAGTCGTGCTCGAAGAATGAGGTCTCCATCGAGACGATCGAACTGAAGAGCGGCAAGACCGTCACGATCCTCGAGGGCGAACCGATCGGCTGATCCGGCGGCCTGGTCCGGCCAGACGGCGCGGCACGCTCACGCCAGCTGGTCGAACGTGCACTCCTGGGGGCGCTTGTCGTCGCGCCAGCGGAGGAACGTCGCGGCGTGGCGGAAGCGGTCGCCCTGCATCTTGTCGTAGCGAACCTCGCACACGAGCTCGGGGCGGAGCGGCGTCCAGATCTCCTGCTCCGCCCGAGCCCAGCGCGACGGGCCGCCGGGCGTCCGGCCCTCCCCGAACGACTCGGCCGCCTCGAGGTCCTCGTACTCCTTCAGCACGCCGCGCAGCCGCTTGCGTTCGGCCGTCGAGAACGACGACGTGTGCCCCACGAAGTGGAGCACGCCGTCGCGGTACAGCCCGAGCAGCAGCGACCCGATCCCGTCGTCTGCCCGCGACGGCCGGTACGCCCCCACCACGCAGTCGGCCGTCTTGACCTTCTTCACCTTCACCATCACGCGCTGGCCCGGCCGGTACTTGATGTCGACCTTCTTGGCCACGACCCCGTCCAGCCCGAGCGCCTCGAACGTCTCGAACCACGCGTCCGCTTCCTCGAACGAGTCCGTCTGCGGCGTCAGCAGCACCTGCGTCGACCCCGGTCCCGGCACCCCGGTCCCGTCCCGGCCCGCCAGCAGCGACGCCAGCTCCTCACGCCGCTCGGCGAGCGGCGCGTCCATCACAGACCGCTCCCCCACTGCCAGCAGGTCGAACGCCACGAACGACGCCGGCGTCTCCGCCGCCAGCATCTTGACCCGGGACTCCGCCGGATGGATCCGCATCTGCAGCAGGTCGAAATCCAGCCCCTGCGGCCCGGCCACCACGACCTCCCCGTCAACCACGCACTCCGGCGGGAACGTCGACACCAGCGCCGGCACGAGCTCCGGGAAGTACCGATTGAGCGGCTTCTTGTCCCGGCTCTGGATGTACGCATCGCCACCGGACACGAACACGATCGCCCGGAACCCGTCCCACTTCGGCTCGTAGAGCCAGCCGTCCCCCCGCGGCAGCTCGCGCTCGAGCTTGGCGAGCATCGGCTGGATCGGCGGCGAGATCGGGAGCGTCACTACTTCCCGACGGTAAACGTCGATTGGCCTGACGTCATGTCCACGATCCGAAGGTTCGAGATCAGCTCGTCCGGCGTCAGGTTGTCCGGGTAGTAATCCTTCAGCGAGCGAATGAAGTACGGCGACAGGTGCCGGAACCGGAGCGTTGCGGTCACCGTGATCTTCGTCCCCTTCGGCAGCGGCTTCCCGTTCGCGTCCTCGAGGACGAAGTCGTACGGGATCGGCACGAACTCGCCCGGCGGAACCAGGAATTGGCCCTTGTGCTTGGGATCGGGAAGCCCGGGGAACCCGGGCGGGCCCATCGGCCCCATCGGGAGGTCGTCGGCGATCCGGTGACGGGTCCGGACGATGTCGGCGACGGCGGTCTGATAGGCGACCTCGTGGCGGATCTGACCCGGCTTCGGCGCCGGGCCGTCGGTGAGGATCTTCTGCCACGAGGCGAGCCACGGGTCGCACTTCCCGATCGGCTTCGTGGCCCCCGGGGCGAGCACGATCTGCGCGTCGGAGAACTTCGCGTCGGGGAACAGCTTCGCGACGTCCCCGGCCTGGCAGTACGCCAGGTCGTCCGTGGCCCCGATGTCGCCCGACACGCACGGCGACGTGAGGCCCTTCGAGAACGAGGCGAGACACACCGGCACCTTCGTGCCGTTGGGCTCCGTCGCCTGCGCCTGCACCTGCAGCCACATCTGCCGCACGAATGCGAACCCGGTCGGCAGCTGGTGGCCGTTGCCGATGTCCGCCACGTTCACCTTCGCCTGGAGCTCGTTGTTCTTGCCGACCTTCACGGTGCCCGTGTCGACGGACACCGACGCCGCCGAATGCAGCAGGTTCGAGATGTCGTCGAGCTGCTGCTGGAAGTCCGCGTCCGAGATGCCCGGGTGGTTGGGCACGAGGTCGTAGTCAACGCCGAAGAACGTGTGGCTGTCGACGCCATCGCGAACCGGCCCGCCGGAACCGAACGGACCGCCGTCCACGATGGCCGAGTTCGACTGCGTCGTGTGGCAGCTCATGCAGCTCTGCTGCCGGTGGTACTCGTGCTGCCACTCGAGGTAGGTGGTCTGCAGAACGAGGTCGGGCTGGGGGTTGGCGAACCGGCTGATGTGGCCGTCGTGGTTGATGTCGACCTCGACCACGTGGCAGGCGCCGCAGAGATTCGAGGCCGCGAGGTCGCTGTGCATGAAGCCGTTGGTCAGCACCTGGTGGTCGGGCACGGGGACGAGGTTCGGGTCGCTCTGGGGCGGCCCCTGGAACGACCCGAGCGACGAGTTCCCGGATTCCTTGGCGGGCCACGGGCTCGCGCCGGCGAGGACGCCGGGTGGCTGCGTCCCGAGTGCGTGGCACACCACGCAGCTCACGCCCTCGGCGAGGATCAGGTCGCGCTTGCTGGTCGCCGCCGGGTCGCTCGAGTCGGCCGTCCCCGGGTAGGGCAGCGTCGACGAGCCCGTGATCGAGGCGCCGATCGGACCGTGGCAGTTCACGCAGAGCTGGTCGATCGCGTGGCCCTCCTTGGCGTTCTCCTCCACGGCGAGGTTCGTCTGCGCGACCATGAACGGGCTGGTCACGCCGTGGGCCATGACCGAGCTCCGCCACTCCCTGGCGATCTGGCTGTGACAGTTCACGCACGTCTCGGACGAGGGGAACTGCGCGGCCTCGCCGCCCGCGATGGCCTTCCCCGCGCCGAACACGTCGAGGATGTGCACCGCCACCAGCCCGAAGAAGATCGCCGCGAGCGGGATGTGCAGGAGCTTCCAGCGCTGCAGCCACTTCCGGTAGTGGACCTGGCGCTCCTCCCGCTTCAGCAGGCCCTCGCGGTTGTAGGCGAGCGTGTTGATCTCGACCCACGCGGCCCGCTCGTGGTCGGGGAGCTGCGCGGCCTGGGGGTCGAGCGCCGAGGGCGCCTGGCCGTGCAGCCGCGCCTGAACCAGCGACTGGAACATCGGCGACTTGCCCGCCGCGATGCGGTCGATCGAGGTCTGGTTCTCCTCGAGCCGGTCGGCCGTGTCGGCGACGGCGAGGTTGTGCGGACCGCGCGCGACCTGCGGGGGGACCCGCCGGTACACGATCCGCCACAGGATCCCGGAGAGGATCAGGATCGCGAACACGATCAGCGCGAGCTTCCCGGTCGAGAAGTTCCAGGTGATCGGCCGCACCAGGACGTGGGCGATCACCAGGCCGAACGCGAGCAGCCCCAGCCAGATGTGGGCCTTGAACCACGACATCATCGTGGCCTTCGAGCCCTCCTGGACCCGGCGTGACCGCTTGCGGAACGTGTACAGGAAGGTGAGCCCCGACACGATCACGACGAAGACGCCCAGCAGGGTGATGAGCCAGAAGGCCCCGCGGCCGTCCGCGCCGTTCGCGCCCTGGATGAGCTTGATCATCCCGTAGCCGAACGCGATCGCGCCAAGGAACCCGACCACCGCGACGATCAGCCACGGGAGCGGGCGCTCCCACATCCGACGGACGCGCCTGGGGGTGGGGACCCGGCCGCTCGCGCCCTCTGGCGTGACCTGGACGTCGCTCCGCACGGCCCGCCACTCACCGGGCCTGGC
>DATLUW010000965.1:0-14065 GCA_035577825.1 Actinomycetota bacterium
CGACGCATTGCGGGCCTCCTCCCCGGGAACGGAACCGGCAGCCTGAGCGGTCGAGGGTGATCCGTCAAACGAACGGACGGCCGCGTCAGTTGCAGGTGGTCGGGTGTTCGACGTTCGTGCGGACGTCGCCCGGGTCCGTGAGGAACCCGTCGTTCCCGGCGCCGCCGTCGACGCGGTCGTTGCCGTGGACTCCGTCCTTGCTGTCCAAGCACGGGTCGTTCCCCGGCCCGCCGAACAGCCGGTCCGGCCCGCCGCGGCCGAACAGCGCGTCCCCGCCGGCGCCGCCGTCGAGCCAGTCGCCGCCGCCGTCGCCGTCGAGCTCGTCGTTCCCGCCCATCCCGCACAGGATGTCGGCGCCGGGCGTCCCGTTCAGCGAATCCGGCCCCCCGGTGCCGACCAGCGCGACGCCGGTGACCGGGCCCGCGTTCCGTTCGAACGCCCCCATGTCCACGCCGGGCCCGGCGAGCCTCGTGTTGCCGGCCGCGTCCGGGATGGCCACGCCGCCCGGTGAGCACACCAGGCCGATGTCGATCAGGGGCGAGGTCGCCCGCAGCGCGAGCCCGCCCGTGGAGGCGTGCACGAACTGGGGGTTCACGGCGAGGTTGCCGGGTCCGGCCGAGTGCCCCTCGAGGAAGTTCGGGCTCGCGTTCCCGAAGAAGTCGTTGTGCCCCGCGTGGAACTCGAGCGTCGGCTTGTGGGCGCTGTCGAGCTCGATCCCCGAGCCGCCGTTGTTCGAGATGACGTTGTCGAACGCGTCGACCGTGGCGCCGCCCGTCACCAGGAGGTCGTTGCGGACGTTCAGCCCGATGAACCCGTTGTGGTCGAGGGTGTTCCCGACGACGTTCGCGTCGAGCCGGCTGGGGCCGCGCGGGTTCAGGGAGATGCCCGCCTCGGCCCCGCAGCAGGCCCGCACGTCCCACACCGAGTTGTTGTCGAAGTCGGCGCGCACGGAGCCGGCCTTCGATGTCTGGACCGAGAACCCGCCACCGCCGTTGTCGGCCCCGGTCCCGAACAGGCGGTTGCCGACCGCCCGGAACGTCACCAGCCCGGACGTGTTGGAGGTGAGCACGGACACCAGGTCCGTCTGCTTCAGCAACCCCCGGACGGTGGTGTTCGTCATCTCGACCGTGGAGGGGACCTGCAGATCGAATGAGACCCCCACGGCCACGGAGTTCAGGTTCATCGTCAGGTGGTGGAGGCTGATGTGGTGCCCCGAACCTCCCGTCAGCCGGACGAGGACGCCGACGGGGACGTTCAGGTCCTCGAGGAACACCCCGAGCGTCTCGTTGCTGCCGTCGCCGGCCGCGATGGCGAACACGGTCGGATGGAACCCGGCGGCCGGGCGGATCGTGAGGCTGTGATCGATCGTCACGACCTCCTGGATGGGGGTGTCCGTGGCGATCTCGATGGTGTCCCCCGACATGGCGGCGTCGACGCAATCCTGCAGCGTGCTGCCCGGGCAGGTGTCGGGAAACGTCCAGATGTCGGATCCGCCGGCGTGGGCGGGCGCGGCGACCACGCCGAGGGCGAGCAGGGCACAGATCGCGAGCACGGGGAGCGGGGGGCGATTGCGAGACATGCGTGGTTCCTCCCTGGGCTGGTTCAGCGGTCGAACCTTGGGGGTTCCGGACCGGGGCGTCAAGGAAGGCGGGGCGGGGCCGATCGGTACACTCGGGCCCCATGGCCTCCGATCTCCGCGAACGCGAACCAGCCGCCGTTCCCGACGCCCGCGGGCGGTTCGGCGCGTACGGCGGTCGGTACGTGCCCGAGGTGCTGATCCCGGCCCTGGAGGAGCTCGCCGCGGGCTGGGCGGAGCTGCGGGACGACCCCGAGTTCGGGGACGAGCTCGGCGGCATCCTGCGCGACGTGGTCGGGCGGCCGACGCCGCTCACGTTCGCCTCGCGCCTGTCGGAGGAGACCGGGTACCGCGTGTGGCTGAAGCGCGAGGACCTCGCGCACACCGGCGCGCACAAGATCAACAACACGATCGGGCAGGTGCTGCTGGCGCGGCGGCTCGGGAAGCGGCGGATCATCGCCGAGACCGGTGCCGGCCAGCACGGCGTGGCGACGGCGACCGCGTGCGCGATGTTCGGCCTGCCGTGCGTGGTGTACATGGGCGAGGAGGACACGCGCCGCCAGTCGCCGAACGTCGCCCGGATGGAGCTGCTCGGTGCCGAGGTCGTCCCGGTCACCACGGGGTCGCGCACGCTGAAGGACGCGATCAACGAGGCGCTGCGCGACTGGGCGGCCAGCGTGCGGGACACGCACTACGTGATCGGTTCGGTGGTCGGGCCGCACCCGTTCCCGGCGATGGTGCGCGACTTCCAGCGGGTGATCGGGGACGAGGCCCGCGGGCAGTTCGCCCGCGCGGCCGGCCCGGATGCGCTGCCGGACGTCGTGGCGGCGTGCGTCGGCGGCGGCTCGAACGCCATCGGGATGTTCACGGCGTTCGTCGGCAGCGGCGCCCGGCTGATCGGCGTCGAGGCGGCCGGGCGCGGCACCGGACGGCTGGGCGAGCACTGCGCGACGCTGACCGGCGGGCGGCCGGGCGTGCTGCACGGCGCCATGTCGTACCTGCTGCAGGACGCCGACGGCCAGGTCGCCGACACACATTCGATCTCGGCCGGGCTCGACTACCCGGGGGTCGGTCCGGAGCACTCCTATCTGAAGGACGCCGGGCTCGCCGAGTACACGAACGCGACGGACGACGACGCGCTCTCGGGCTTCCAGGCGCTCGCGCGCACCGAGGGCATCCTGCCGGCGCTCGAACCCGCCCACGTGATCGGCTGGCTGCTCCGGCGTCCGCTCGCCAGGGGCACCACCGTGCTGGTGTGCCTGTCCGGCCGGGGCGACAAGGACCTCGACACCGTCCGGGCGGCGCTGTCCGGCGCAGCGGGCGGTGCGTGAGCTGGAGCCGGCTCTTCGCCGGCGCGTCGAGCGGGGCGGCCGGGTCTTCGTTCCCTACGCGACCGGCGGGCACCCGGCCGTGACGCCGGCGTTCCTGCAAGGGCTGGAGGGGGCCGGCGCCGACGCGCTGGAGGTCGGGGTCCCGTTCTCCGATCCGGTCATGGACGGGCCGGTGCTCCAGGAGGCGTTCAAGGTCGCCCTGGCGGACGGCACGACCCTGGCCTCCGTGCTCGACCTCGTCGCCCGGGCCCGGCTGACGGTGCCGGTCGCGATCATGACCTACCTGAACCCCATCCTGGCGATGGGGACCTCGGAGTTCCTCGGGCGGGCCTCCGGGTCCGGGGTGAGCGCGGTGATCGTGCCCGACCTGCCGGTCGACGAGGCGGACCACTGGTGCGGCGAGGCCGCCGAGCACCGCATCGAGACGGTGTTCCTGGCCGCGCCGGGGACCTCGTCGGAGCGGCTGGGGCTGGTGGCCCGCAACGCCCGGGGGTTCGTGTACTGCGTCTCGACCTACGGCGTGACCGGCGAGCGGGGCGAGCTGTCCGGGACGGCCCACGAGCTGGTCGAGGCGCTCCGGCCCCTGACCGACCGGCCGCTCGTGGTCGGGGTCGGCATCGCCACCCCGGAGCAGGCCGCCGAGGCCTGCCGGTTCGCCGACGGGGTCGTCGTGGGGACGGCGCTCGTCCGCCCGCTGCTCGACGGGGACATCGACGGCGCGCTGGACCTCGCGGAGCGGTTCCGTTCCGCCATCCCGACCGGGGACCCCGCCTAGAATCTCGCGGGAGACGACCAACCGGGGGGTGACCGCAAGCGTGCAGGCCGAGCAGGAGGTCAGGGCCACCGAGCTGGGGTTCCTGCCGGACGACCCGGGGTTCGTGGCGAACCCGTATCCGGTGTACGAACGCCTGCGCGAGGACCACCCGGTCCTGTACGACGACGCCACGAACCACTGGCTGGTCTCGCGCTGGGCCGACGTCAACTCCCTGCTCCGGGACCGGCGGTTCGGCCGCACGTACCTTCACCTCGCCACGCACGAAGAGATGGGGCACGCGCCCGACCCGCCGCACCTCGACCCGTTCTGGCACCTGATCCGCAGCGGCATCCTCGACATGGAGCCGCCCGACCACACCCGCGTCCGCCGCCTGGTCTCGAAGGCCTTCACGCCGAAGACGGTCGAGCAGTTGAAGCCGAGCGTGGAGTCGATCGTCCTGCGCCTGGTCGAGGACGTGCGGGGAACGGGGGAGTTCGACCTGATCTCGCGCGTGGCCGAGCCGCTGCCGGTCGAGATCATCGCGGAGATGCTCGGCGTCCCCGAGTCCGAACGCCACCACCTCCGCCCGTGGTCGGCCGAGATCTGCCTGATGTACGAGCTCAACCCCTCACCGGAGTACGAACGCCGGGCCGTCACCGCGAGCGTCGAGTTCACCGAGTTCCTCCGGGAGCTCGCGCGCGACCGGAGGCGTACGCCGCGCGACGACCTGATCACACGGCTCACCCAGGTCGTGGACGACGGGCGGACGCTCTCCGAGGACGAGCTGGTCGGCACGTGCGTCCTGCTGCTGAACGCAGGCCACGAGGCCACGGTGAACGCGACCGGGAACGGCTGGTGGGCGCTGTTCCGCAACTCGGACCAGCTCGAACGCCTCCGCGGCGACCAGTCACTGCTCCCGCGCACGGTCGAGGAGCTGCTCCGCTACGACACGCCGCTGCAGATGTTCGAACGGTGGGTGCTGGAGGACGTCGAGATCCACGGCCATCGGATCCCGCGCGGCGCGGAACTCGGGCTGCTGTTCGGCTCCGCGAACCACGACCCTTCCGTGTTCGCCGACCCATGGGAGCTCGACCTCGGGCGCGACCCCAACCCCCACGTCACGTTCGGCGCGGGCATCCACTTCTGCCTGGGCGCGCCGCTCGCCCGCGTGGAGCTCGAGACCTCGCTCCGCACGCTCCTCGAGAACGTCCCGGACATGGAGCTGGTCGCCGAGCCCCAGTGGAAGCCCGGCTACATCATCCGCGGCCTCGAAGCCCTCCACGTCCGCGGCTGACGCCGCGGTCATTCCACATGGTGCCGGGAGAGGGACTCGAACCCTCAAGGACCGAAGCCCAATGCCTTTTGAGGGCACCGCGTTTGCCAATTTCGCCATCCCGGCGGGTTCGCGGAAAGCCTACCCGCGCGAACGGTCGTCCGAAGCCCAGGTCGTGCCTGCCGGCCCGCCGGCGTGGGGGACGGAATCGCCACAACTCGGTCGAGCTTGGCTTGCGTACGACGTTCCGGAGGAATCGGGCGCCGGGGGGCCACGGTTCGGCTTTCCCCCGGAGTTCATCTGTGGTACACACCCCGCCAAGGGTAGGAAACGAGGGAAAGGAGGGAGGCGCTTGCGGAGCAAGAGCCTGTTTCTGAAGGTGCTCGCCATCGTGGCGGTCGTAGCGCTCCTAGGGGTCGCGTGCAAGAAGAACAACCCCACGCCGGGTGGCAGCACGGCGGCCACCAGCGGGGCGAGCGGGTCGACCAGCACGAGCGGGGCCAGCGGTGGTCAGACGACCGCCGCCCAGAAGGTCGACGTGACCGTCTACGCCCAGGGCGCCTGGACCGGGCCATACAACTACCTGGTCCTTCCGAGCATCCAGGGGATGCAGCTCCACTTCAAGGAGCTGAACGACGACCCCAGCTTCCCGGCCACCATCAAGCTGGCGGAGGCGGACACCCAGGGCAGTGGCGACAACGCTCCGCCAGTTGCGGCGACCGTCGTCCAGGACCCGAACACCGTCGCGGTGGCGGGGCCGGCCTTCTCGGGTGAGACCCGTGCCGTGGGTGACACCTACAACCAGGCCGGGATCCCGTTCGTGACGCAGTCGGCCACCGCGGTCGACCTCGGCGCCAACGGCTGGGACTACTGGTACCGCACGGTCGGCAACGACGACCTGCAGGGCGGCAACGACGGCCACTTCCTCGCGAAGGTCGTCAAGTCGAAGAACCTGTACGTCGCGGACGACACGAGCGACTACGGCAAGCCGCTGGCCGACACGGTCGACCAGACGGCCACGTCCGACGGCGTGAAGATCGCCGGACGGCAGTCGGTCGCCCCCACGGACGACTACAGCTCGCTGATCAGCGACATCAAGTCGTCGGGCGCCGACACCGTGTTCTACGGGGGATACGACGCCGACTTCGCGAAGATCGTGAAGCAGGGCGTCGCCGCCGGTCTCAAGGTGAACTGGATGTCGGGCGACGGTTCGGTGTCCTCGACGTTCCTGTCATCCGCGGGCGACGCCGCGGAGGGCACGTACCTGTCGATCCCGTCGAACCTCGGCGGGGACTTCGTGCAGAAGTACAACGACGCGTACGGCTCCAAGGCCTCGACCGTTCCGGTGTACGCGGCCGAGGGGTACGACGTTGCCGGCCTCATCGGCGAGGGCATCAAGCAGGCCATCGCCGGCGGCGCGACGAGCCCGACGGACATCCGCACCGGGATCAAGACCTACCTGGACAGCCTCACGGTCGACAGCCCCTACGCGGGGGTAGCGAAGGCCATCGCGTTCACGGACAACCACGAGCTGGACGCGAAGGATCCGGCGTCGCTGCTGTACTTCTACCAGGTGAAGGACGGCAAGATGAACCCGCTCGGGAACGCCGCGGACCTGAACCTCGGCTAACCGACGCGTGACGTTGCACGGGGAAGGACGGACCCTGCGGGTCCGGTCCTTCCCCGTCGGCGTACGGCAGGGGGGAGTTGCGCGACCGTGATGTCCGGGCTGGCGATCGTGGCGGCACACACGCCCGGCGACTGCATCTCCGGCCTCTACCACCAGTTCTGGGACCAGACCGTCAACGGCGTGACGCTCGGCGCGATCTACGCGCTGATCGCGCTCGGCTACACGATGGTCTACGGGGTGCTGCAGCTGATCAACTTCGCGCACTCCGAGGTGTTCATGATCGGGACGGTCGTCACCCTGTACGCCTTCCGCAACTGGTTCGGGGTGGTCGACCCGATCGGCGGGTTCGGGCTGCCGATCATCATCATCGCGTCGATGGTGCCCGCCATGATCGTCTGCTCGATCACCGCGGTGGCGCTCGAGCGCGTGGCCTACCGCCCCCTCCGCAAACGGGGGGCGCCGCGCCTGTCGTTCCTCATCACGGCGATCGGCGCGTCGCTCGCGCTGCAGTACCTGTTCAACCTCGCCGACGGGCTGCACTACATCGGGCCCATCAAGATCCCCCCGATCCTCGGGCCGAACCCGCAGCCGCTCCCGACGGTCATGGAGGTCAAGACCGCCTTCTACCTCTTCAGCGCCCGGGTCACGAACACCGAGGTCCTCGTGATCGTCGTGGCGTTCGCCTCGATGGTCATCCTGGACCAGTTCGTCCGGCGGTCCAAGCTCGGACGCGGCATCCGGGCGGTGGCGCAGGACAAGGAGACCGCAGCGCTGATGGGGGTGAACATCGACCGCGTCATCGTGTCGACGTTCGCGATCGGCGGGCTGATGGCGGGCGTGGCGGCGATGCTGTACGTGGGGATCTTCCCGGCGGTGCCCTCGTTCTGGCTGATCGGGTTCCTGCCCGGGATCAAGGCGTTCACGGCCGCCGTCCTCGGCGGCATCGGGAACATCCGGGGCGCCGTGCTCGGCGGGCTCGTGCTGG
Source organism: Actinomycetota bacterium (assembly GCA_035577825.1). Taxonomy (GTDB): domain Bacteria; phylum Actinomycetota; class UBA4738; order UBA4738; family JACQTL01; genus DATBHM01. The sequence continues at coordinate 7,550 of DATLUW010000965.1, forward strand.
GGCTGATCGAGAGCTACGCCGTCCCGTGCTTCGGTGCACAGTGGCGGGATGTGGTGGCGTTCGTGGTCCTGGTGCTCGTGCTGATGGTCCGGCCGACGGGCATCCTGGGCGAACGGGTGGGGGCGACGGCATGAGCACGCGGGAACGGAACGAGGTCGCGGTGGAGGACATGCCCGAGCTCTCGCGAACGATGGCCTGGCGGCGGCGCCGGCAGGAGGCGCGCGAGGCCGTGCACCGCCGGTGGGCCGCGCTCCGCACGCTCAAGCTGGTGCCGGCCACGATCATCACGGTCGTCGGCGGCGTGGTCACCGGGATCGTGCTCTACGAGGCCTGGCTGACGAGCCTCAGCCTCGCGATCTTCCTGTCGCTCATCGTGTGGATCTGGATCTTCCTCGGGCCGCGCCTGCACACCCATTACGAGACGGCCACCCGGGAGGTCCGGGTTCGAACCGAACCCCACCGGAAGTGGCTGTTCCCGCTCTCCGGCCTGGTCCTCGCCGTCGCGGCGGGGCTGCTCCCGTTCGTCACGACCTGGTTCCCGGGCCTGCCGAACTGGGTCGAGCTCGCGACGAACGGCGCGGTGCTGTTCAAGGTCGCGTACTTCTGTCTGTTCGCCCTCGGGCTGAACGTCGTCGTCGGGTTCGCCGGGCTGCTCGACCTGGGGTACGTCGCGTTCTGGGCGATCGGGGCCTACACGGCCGCGCTCATGACCGGCGCGGCGAAGTTCAGCCTCGGGCTGAACGCGCACCCGCCCACGGTGACCTTCCTCGACAAGCCGGAGTGGCAGGTGTGGATGTGGCTCATCATTCCCGCGGCGCTGGTGGTCGCGGTCATCGCCGGCATCCTGCTCGGGTCGCCCACCCTTCGGCTGCGCGGCGACTACCTCGCCATCGTGACGCTGGGGTTCGGGGAGATCGTCCGGATCACCGCGAACAATCTCGACTCGATCACCGTGGGCCCGCGGGGCGTCTCGTCCATCCCGCACCCCCAGATCCTGCTCACCAACCCGGACATCGTCTGGGGCACGCTGACCGACGACAAGTACTACTGGTTAGCCCTGACCTTCGTGGTGATCTGGGTTGTCATGATCCGCATGCTCGACAACTCGCGCATTGGCCGGGCGTGGGTGGCCGTCCGCGAGGACGAGGTGGCCGCCGCGTCCATGGGGGTGCCGGTCGTCCGCATGAAGCTGACGGCGTTCGCGATCGGGGCGTGCACCGGCGCCGTCGGCGGGGTGCTGTACGCGTGGCAGATCAACTCGATCGCCCCGAACCAGTTCACGCTGATCCAGTCGATCCTGATCCTCGCCATGGTGGTGATCGGCGGCATGGGCTCGATCGCGGGCGCGATCGTCGGCGCGATCATCGTCACGCTCCTGCCCGAGATCTTCCGCGGGGTCACGCCGTACCGGTTCCTGATCTTCGGCGCGGTGCTGATCGTGATGATGATCTTCCGCCCGCAGGGCCTGATCCCGTCCCGCCGCCGGAAGGCCGAATTGCGCAAGGGCGCGCCCCACTCCGAGGGCAGCGAGCTCTACGAGCTGTCGGAGGAATGAATCCGTGACGACCTCGACCGAGCCCACCGCCGCTCCCGCCGCCGCCGACGGGGGGCACCCGCTGCTGTCGATCCGGGGCATCTCGAAGCACTTCGGCGGGCTCCAGGCGCTGAAGGACATCGACCTCGACATCGATCGTGGCGCGGTCGTGGGCCTCATCGGGCCGAACGGCGCCGGCAAGACGACACTGTTCAACCTGATCACCGGGATCTTCCCGCCCAGCGAGGGCGAGATCCTGTTCGAGGACTCGGAGCTCCTGCACGGCGGTCGCCGCAAGAAGCGGCGGCCCTTCCAGATCACGCGGGCCGGCATCGGGCGAACGTTCCAGAACATCCGGCTGTTCGCGGAGATGAGCGCGATCGAGAACGTCATCGTGGGCGCCGACGCGCACCACCGGCAGAACGTGTTCGACGCGATCTTCCGGACGCCCCGGCAGCGCCGGGAGGATCACGACGGACAGGACCGCGCGGAGGAGCTCCTCGAGTTCGCCGGGATCCACAAGTACTCGAACGAGCTCGCCGGCAACCTCTCCTACGGCGACCAGCGCCGGGTCGAGATCGCCCGCGCGCTCGCCACCCGACCCAAGCTGCTGCTGCTCGACGAGCCGGCCGCCGGCATGAACCCGACCGAGAAGCAGCGCCTGATCGCGCTGATCGAGCGCATCCGCGAGCAGGGCATCACGATCCTCATCATCGAACACGACATGCGCGTCGTGATGGGCATCTCGAGCAAGGTCGCCGTGCTCGACTACGGGGAGAAGATCGCCGAGGGCCTCCCGGCCGCGATCCAGCGCGACCCCCGCGTGGTCGAGGCCTACCTCGGCCGCCAGGGCGAGCACGAAGAGGGCGAGCAAGAGGGGCGCGAGGGCGACGACGACGCCTCCGACGCCTCCGGCGAACCACCGGGCGACACGGGCGGGGACGGCGGCGCGAACGGGGAGTCGAGATCCTCGGACGAACACGACCAGTGGAGGCGCCCGTGAGCTCGCCGGCCGGCGCCAGGCCGCTCCTCGAGCTCGAGAACGTCCGCATCCGCTACGGCGGGATCGAGGCCGTCAAGGGCGTCTCGATGCACGTCGACGCGGGCGAGATGGTGACGCTCATCGGCGGCAACGGCGCGGGGAAGTCGACAACGCTGAAGGCCATCTCGGGCGTGAAGCGCCCGTCGGCCGGGACCATCAAGTTCCGGGGGCTGCGCATCGACAACGTGCCGGCGCACGAGATCGTCCAGATGGGCGTCTCGCAGTCGCCGGAGGGCCGCAAGATCTTCGGCGGCATGACCGTTCGGGAGAACCTCGAGATGGGCGCCTACGGGCGCAAGGACGCGAGGGGGATCAGGGAAGACTTCGAGCGGGTGTACACACTGTTCCCGCTGCTGCAGGAGCGTGACAAGCAGGCCGGAGGGACGCTCTCCGGCGGTCAGCAGCAGATGCTCGCGATCGGGCGCGCGCTCATGGCGCGTCCCAGGCTCCTGACCCTCGACGAGCCGAGCATGGGCCTCGCACCCCTGCTCGTCGAGCGGATCTTCGAGCTGCTCCGCGAGATCCACGACCAGGGCACCACCGTGCTCCTGGTCGAGCAGAACGCCCAGATGGCCCTCGGCATTGCCGACCGCGGCTACGTGATCGAATCCGGCAACATCGTGCTCGAGGACCGGGCCGACAAGCTGCTCGGCAACGACGACGTCCGCAAGGCCTACCTGGGCGAGGAATGAAGGCCTAGAATCCAGCGATCCGAGCAATTGGGCGGAAGGGGGAGAGTTCGTATGCGACGACGGTTCCTCGGAGCATTGGCCGTGGTGATGGCGCTCGCCGTCATCGGGGCGGCCTGCGCCAAGAGCAACGGCCCATCCAACACGGGAACGACCGGGACGAGCGGCACCACCGCGACGTCCGGGGCGAGCGGCACGACGGCCACATCCGGCACGAGCGGCACGACCGCCACGTCGGGCCCCTCGGGGACGACCGCCACGTCCGGCCCGTCCGGCACGACGGCCACGTCCGGCCCGTCCGGCACGACCGCCTCGATCCCGCCGGCGACCACGCTGAAGTCCGGCACCTTGACGGTCGGCAGCTGCCTCGACTACAAGCCGTTCGAGTTCACGAAGAACGGCCAGCTGCAGGGCTTCGACGTCGAGATCATGGAGGCCATCGCCAGCAAGATGGGGCTCTCCGGCGTGACGTGGGTGAAGGCCAACTTCGACACCATCTTCACCGCGCTCGCGACCGGGCAGAAGTTCGACGCGGTCGCGGCGGCATCGACGATCACCCCCGAGCGTGAGCAGATCGTCGACTTCTCGAACCCCTACTACAACGCCCGGCAGTCGCTCACGGTGAACGAGCAGAAGACGCCGGACGTGAAGTCGACCGACGACCTGCAGTCGGGCCAGACCGTCGGCGTGCAGAAGGGCACGACCGGCAAGCAGTGGGCGGAGGACAACCTGCAGCCGAAGGGGATCCAGGTCCGGACCTACACGAACATCACGGACGCGTTCACGGACCTCGAGGCCGGGCGGATCGTCGGCATCATCAACGACGAGCCGTCCTCCATCGCGGAGGCGCAGGACCGGCCGACCCTGAAGGTCGTCGAGCCGATCGACACGGGCGAGCACTACGGCATCGCCATCAACCCGCAGAACGACACGCTGAAGCCGGCGATCGACGCCGCGCTGGCGGCGATCATCGCGGACGGGACGTACAAGCAGATCTTCACGAAGTACTTCCCGACGCTGCCGCTGCCGCCGGAGTTCGAGCCGGCCAGCTGAGCACTGAGCTGAGAACGGGGAACGGCATCGTGGGGTCCGTGTCCGCGGACGCGGGCCCCACGTCGTTCCAGGGGTGAGCGGGAGGAGTACACATGGCTGACCTCGGCATGGGACCGCTCCCGCAGGGAACGCCGGGTGCCCTCCGGGAGACGCCGCCCGACGTCCGGGGGCCGACGTCGCCGTTCGCCCGGACGGTCTTCCTGCTGGGGGTCGCGTCGCTCCTGGTGCTCGCGATCGGGACGATCATCATCCAGATCGACTACGGGACCGTCGCGCCGCCGCTGTCCCAGGAATGCATCCAGGCGGGGGTCGACGAGACCTTCATCGGCGGGCACGGCGTGTGCAACATCGTCACGGGCCTCCGCTCCACCGAGCAGCACGTGGTGTTCATCCTGTCGATCCTGCTGGGCCTCGCCGCCATCATCCTGGGGTTCTCGAGCTACAGGAAGATGGACACCAGGAGAAAGCGGGACAACGCCTACGACGGGGCGATCCTCGGCATCCAGGGCGTCCTGATCACCGTCTTCATCTGGGCGTTCACCTCGGCGACGCTGTTCATGACGTTCGCCAAGCTGAACCTCAACTTCAAGCTGCTCGAGGGCCACGTCGGCGACTTCATCCGTGGCGCGAAGAACACCCTCGTGATGGCGTTCGGCGGTGAGCTCGGCGGCATCGTGCTCGGCTTGATCCTGTCCATGATGGCCCTGTCGTCGCGCCGCGTGGTCCGGGCGCCGGCGCGGGCCTACATCAACTTCTTCCGCGGCACGCCGCTCATCTGGCAGCTGACGTTCTTCTACTACGGGCTCTTCCTCGGCCTCGGGTGGAACCCCAGCCCGTTCCTGGCAGCGATCATCGTGTTCGCCCTGAACACCGGCGCTTATGCGGCCGAGGTGTTCCGGGCGGGGATCCAGTCGATCGAGCGCGGCCAGGTGGAGGCCGCCCGTGGCCTCGGCATGTCGTACCTGCAGTCGATGGGCTACGTGATCGTTCCGCAGGCCGTCCGACGCGTGATCCCGCCGCTCATGAACGAGTTCGTCATCCTGATCAAGGACACGGCGCTCGTGCTGGTGCTCGGGCTCGTGCAGAGCCAGTACGAGCTGTACGTCACGGGCCAGACCCTGTACTCGGACACCTTCAGCGCGACGGCGTTCATCGCCACGGCGCTCGGGTACCTGGCGATCACGCTGCCGCTCATCGGCCTCGTCAACTACGTGGAACGGCGACTGCGGAGCGGCCTCGTCGCAATCGGAGGTGCACGCTGATGGGCGGGAACGGCGAACGCAAGGACAAAGGGGCGCGCGACGACTCCGACGAGGCGCTCGTCCGGATCGAGGGCGTCCACAAGTGGTTCGGGAGCAACCACGTGCTGAAGGGCATCGACGTGACGCTCGACCCCGGCGAGGTCCAGGTCGTGATCGGCCCCTCCGGTTCGGGCAAGTCGACGCTCCTGCGGTGCGTGAACCTGCTCGAGATCCCGAGCGAGGGCAACGTCTGGTTCCGCGGCCAGGACCTCACCGACATCCGGACCGACCTCGACATGATGCGGACCCACATGGGGATCGTGTTCCAGTCGTTCAACCTGTTCCCGCACAAGACCGTGATGAGGAACGTCACGATGGCGCTCGACAAGGTGCTCGGCCTGGACGGCGACGAGGCCCGGGGGCGCGCCGTCGAGCAGCTCGAGCACGTGGGGCTCGCGAACAAGGCGGACGCCTACCCCGGCCAGCTCTCCGGAGGGCAGCAGCAGCGCGTGGCGATCGCGCGGGCGCTCGCCATGGAGCCGACGTTGATGCTGTTCGACGAGGTCACATCGGCGCTCGACCCGGAGCTCGTCGGCGAGGTCCTCGAGGTGATGAAGGAGCTCGCCGATGAGGGCATGACGATGATGATCGTCACCCACGAGATGGGGTTCGCCCGAGAGGTGGGGACCTGGCTGCTGTTCATGGAAGACGGCCTCGTCGTGGAACGCGGCAAGCCGAAGGAGATCTTCGCGAATCCCCAGCACGAGCGGACGAAGAAGTTCCTGTCGGCCGTGCTGTGACGTCGCCGGAGGCGCGCGGTGACGGCGACGGCCATGCCGACGGCCACGGCTACGGCTACGGCGTGACCGTGAAGTGCCCACCCATCGGCGGGTGCACGTACGTGTGGTACTTGCAGATGACCTGGTAGGTGCCACACGTACGTGCACCCGCCGATGG
>DATLUW010000966.1:0-3071 GCA_035577825.1 Actinomycetota bacterium
GCCGTCCGCCCGTGCCAGCTCCCGCGCCACCGCGAGACCGAGCCCCGAGCCCGGCCCGCGCGGATCGCGCCCCCTGGAGAACCGGTCGAACACCCGGGCCCGTTCCTCCGGGGCGATGCCGGGGCCGTCGTCCTCGACCGCGACGAGTGTCCGCGATCCCCCGGCTCGGATGGCGACGACCACCCTGCGCCGGGCGAACCGCACCGCGTTGTCGACGAGGTTTCCGAGGACCTGCCGGAGGCGAACGGCGTCGGCCCGGGCGGCACCGGATCCCTCGACGACGACCTCGGGGCCGGCGGGCGGGCGTTCGTCCACGATCGAACGGGCCAGCGCGGCCACGTCGACCGCGTCGGCGCCCGGCGCGGGATCGGCGCCCATCGACAGCAGCGAGGACACGATGGCCTCCAGCCGGTCGGCCTCCTGCAGCGCGTTGCGGGCCTCGCCGCGGGGGTCGGGCCCGTCGGCGGCCTCCTCGAGCGTCAGCCGGAGCGCGGTGAGCGGCGTCCGGAGCTGATGCGAGGCGTTCGCGGCGAACTCCCGGTTGGCCCGGACCAGGTCGGAGAGGCGTTCGGTCATGGCGTTCATGTCGTCTGCGAGCTCCTGGACCTCGGGCGGCCCCTCGACCGGGACGCGGGCGTCGAGCTCGCCGCCGGCGATCCGCCGGGCCACCGCGGCCGCGTTGCCGAGCGGCCGGGAGAGCCATCGGGCCAGCCACGCGGCCAGCAGCAGCCCGATCAGCAGCGTGACGGCCCCCACCAGCGCGAGGAACGCCCACGCCCGGTGCACCGACCCGGTCACCGCGTCCATCGGGTAGGAGATCCGGACGGCCGCGACGATCCCCTTCGCCGATCTCACCGGGACCGCGCTCACCAGCAGGTCGGTGCCGAGGGTCGTCGAGTGGCGGACCTCCCAGTTCGGCGTTCCGGCCAGCGCCGAGGCGATTTCCGGGCGGCCGGCGTACGAGGGCGGGTTCGGTCCCGGGGCCTGGAGCGAGTCGGCCAGCAGGACGCCGTTCGCGTCGGTGACGAGCACCCGCCCGCCGATCCGCTGCGCCACCCGGCGGGCGAACGGCTGGAGCCCGGCCGTGATGCCCTTCTCCAGCGGATCCTCGACGGCCGCGCCGACCGCGTAGGCCTCGCGCTCGACGCGCCCGCCGAGCTGGTCGACGAGCCGGTGCTGCAGCGAGACCGCAAACGGCACCGCCAGCCCCACGATCACGACGACCAGGAGGTACGTCGCGGCGAGCATCAACCGTCGGCGCACGCGTCCCTCACCTGGTAGCCCACGCCGCGCACCGTGTGCAGGTAGCGCGGTGCGGCCGGGTCGGCCTCGATCTTGCGGCGGACCTGCGCGACGTGGACGTCGAGCGTCTTCGTCGACCCCGTCCAGTGCGCGTCCCACACCTCCGACACGAGGTCCCGACGCGACACGACCGATGGGCTCCGACGCAACAGCAGCTCCAGCAGATCGAACTCCCGCGGCGCCATCGCCACGGCCCGGCCGTCGACGTGCACCTCGCGGCGCTCGGGGTCGAGCGCCAGCCCGCCGACCTCGATCGGCCGCTCGCGGACACGTTCGGCAGGGGCGCCGCGCCGACGGAGGATCGCCCGGATCCTGGCGACGAGCTCCTGGACGCCGAACGGCTTCGGCAGGTAGTCGTCGGCTCCGGCGGCGAACCCCGCGAGGCGGTCGTCCTCGGCGCCCCTCGCGGTGAGGATCAGCACGGGAACGGGCCACCGGCGGCGGATGAGCTCGCAGGCCCTCAGGCCGGACATTCCGGGGAGGCCGACGTCCATGATGATCAGGTCGGGCTCGAGGCCGGGCATGCGGTCAATCGCGTCCTCCGCCCGGACGAACCGCCGGACCTCGTAGCCCTCACGGTCGAGGGCGGCCACGAGCGGCCGGACGATGGCGTCCTCGTCCTCCACGAGGACCAGACGGCCACGGGGCACGAACGAGCCTGGCTCCACGAACCCAGGCTAGGTCCGGGCCCCGCGAGAGGTCAGGGACGAATTGCCCCCCTCCTTACCGACGGGTGGCCCGGCCCTTTCCGGGCGGTTCCTAGGCTGGCCGGACCATGTTCCCCAGGCGTCGAACCACCTCGAAGCACTCGAACGCCCGCGCGGCGGCCGCCGGTGTAGCCGCCGGCGCGCTGGCGATCGGGATGGCGACGGGCATCAACCTCGGGATCCTCGGCGCGGCCGGGAGTCCGCGAGGGCCGGGGGCGCTCGGCGCGGCCCAGGTCGTCGCCGTCGGGCGGCCGGGCCACGATGGCGGCCACCCGGGCGGCAGTCGGCGGGTCGCCGAGCGCCGAGTCGAAGTCGACCACGGCACCGAGCGCACGGAGCCGGCCGAGACCGCCGCGGCCGTGACCACCTCACCGCGCGTCGCGCGGCCCTCCACGCCGCCCTCGTGGAGCCCGATCCCTCCGCCTGCCGGACGGCCGTCCCCGGCGGCGGCACCCGGCTGGAGCCCCCGCTCGGGCGGTTCCGACGTGCCTGGCGAAGCGGAGGCCGAACCCCATCACCGATTCGGAGCGAAAGATGACGACTGAACGCGAACCCACCACCCCAACCCCGGCGCAGGCGCGGAAGCCGCGCGCGTCGAAGGGCAGCCTGCGGACGGCCGCCTGGGCGGCCGCGGGCGCAAGCCTGGCGGCGCCGTTCGTCGCGCTGAACGCCCAACCGAAGCCGGTGCCGCCGGACGCCGCGAAAGCCAGGCAGGTGATCATCGTGCACCGGACGATCCGGAGGGTCGTGATCGACCCGCCCGCGCAGGTCGCGGCCCCGGCTGCGGCGGCGGCCGCGCCATCGGTTCGCTACGTCTACGTCGGCGGCGGCACCGTCACCACCGGCGGCGGAACCTCGGGGACGACGCGATGCTCGGGCTGCTGACGACGCCTCGGCGGCGGCCCCGGATCGTCGACCGGGCCGAGACCGGCGCCGAGCCGGACGTGCTGCGGCGGCGGTTCCGGTCGATGGGGATGGACATCGTGCTGACCGGTCCGGATGACGGAGAGCGCCGGGTGTTCGACCTCGCCGGCGACGCGGTCGAGCGGACGTTCCGGGAGG
>DATLUW010000967.1:0-4945 GCA_035577825.1 Actinomycetota bacterium
ACGAGAAGCTCCGGCGCCTGCGCGAGGCCGTGCCGGAGGACGCGGCGATCCTCGCCATCGACCTGGAGGTCTTCCACAACCGGCGCCGTCGGCGTAGCTCGCTCGGGATGCTCATTCCGATCGAGTTCGAGAAGATGCACAACGAACGGTCCGACGTGGCATGAAGTCAACCGTGCCGACTCCACGGAACCCGGGGCACATCAGCGAGTCAACTGAAGTGGGGGCAGTCCCGTTCCTCCGAGGGGGCCGTGCGGTCGAGCACTCGGTAGATCAGCTCGTTCGGGGTGGCTGTTCACGGAGACGGGGTACCTTGCCTGAGCCGTCCCCCCCAGGAGTTCGACCGGGCATCATCCGATGATGAAGCGCGACCCGTCATCGCACACCAAGGCGCCTCGTCGCATTCCCGGCGAGATCGCACTGGAACGGCTGAGCCCGCTCGACGTGAGCAACCTTCGTGTCGAGGACCGCGGCCTGCCGATGCACATCGCGGCGTTCGCGTACATCGAGGCACAACCGTTACCTACCGCCGACGCCGACCCGCTCGATGTCCTCCAACAACACGTCGAGCGGCGCCTCGACGCCGCGCCACGCCTGCGACAGATTCTGTACGAGCTCCCGACGGGGCTGGGGCCGCCCCTCTGGCTGGACGATCCAAGGTTCGATATCCGTCGGCACGTTCGGGCGCGGCCGGTCCCGCCTCCAGGGAACGAAGCGGCCGTGCTCGAGCTGTGTTCCCGGCTCAACGAGGAGCCGCTCGATCGGTCGCATCCCCTGTGGGAGATGTGGCTCCTGACCGAACTCGAGGACGGCAACATGGGGCTGCTGTTCCGGCTCCATCACGTGGTGGCCGACGGCGTGGCTGCCCTGGCCCTGATCGGCGCCCTGCTCGATGCGGCTCCCGAGGCGCCCGCGCCGGTTGCCCGAACATGGACGCCCAGACCCGTCCCCAGCGACGAAGAGCTGCTCGCCGACAACGTCCACCGCCTAGCCCGAGCGACCGGCCGTCTGCTTGCCGGACTCCGGTATCCAGCTCACGGCCTGCGCCGTCTTCGTGTGGCCGCCCGGCAGGGCCGGTACCTCCTGGGGGAGGGCTCAGCACCCCGCCTGTCGCTCAACCGCCAGGCGGGGGAGCACCGGCGACTGATCCTCGTTCGAGCGGATCTCGAACGCGCCCGTGCGGTGGCACACGCCCACGGGGGCACGGTGAACGATGTCGTGCTGGCTGCCTTGGCCGGTGGCGCCCGACGACTGCTCGAACACCGGGGCGAGCTCAGGCCCGGCCTCGCCTTGAAGGTCTCTGTCGCCGCTTCGCTGCGTGGCACCGGGGGCGAGCCCGCGATCGGCAATCGGGTCGGGATCATCATTGTCCCGGTCCCCGTCGACGAGTCCGATGCGATCCGCACCTTGCAGGGGATCGCCCGAACGACCGCCGACCGGAAGCGGCGCCCCGCGTATCAGCCGGCGGGGAGGATCGCCCAGCGATGGATGGTCCGGGTGATGTCGCACCAGCATCTCGTCAACCTGCTTGCGAGCAACCTGCCGGGGCCGCCGTTCCCGATGTACCTGGCCGGTGCCCGCGTGCTCGAGGTGTTCCAGGTCGGCGTGGTGCAGGGAAACATCACGGTGAGCGTCGGAGTCGTTTCGTACGCGGGCCAGCTCAACTTCGACATCGTCGGCGACGCCGATGCCGTCCCCGACCTCACGCTGTTCGCCGATGGGGTGTCAGACTCGCTGGAGGAGTTGGGCGTGATCAGGCACCCTCCCGACCGATGAGGTTCGGGGGCCTTCGATCTCTGGTTGAGACGCCTGCGAGATGCGCCCTGGACCGTCTGGTTGTGGATGGCGCTGGTGGCGCTGGAGGCGGGGGTGGTTGCGCTACCGGGGGCCCAACGCCGTGCCCGGTTCAGGTACCGCCCCTGAGAACGATCCGAGTTTCCCATGGCCCCGGAATCACGAGGTCTCGCGGGTCGCTTACCTGCGCGGCGTCACTGGAGGTGCGCCGCAAAGCTCGCGGTTGAGCGTCGTGCCTTACTACGCCGCGGAGAACTCCACCCACAGCGGGTAGCGGTCGGCATCCTCCACGATAGGTTCCGGTCGTCCTGAGCCGGGATCACCCCGCCGGTGAAGCCGAACATCCCGGCGTTGCGGAACCCGAGCGACAGCACCGGCGTCTCCTGGGCCCCGGTGAATCAGGCGATCTGGTCGTAGAAGTGCGCGAGCTCGGAGGGGCGGCGGGATCGGGATCGTCGAAGATCGTGCGGGGCAGATAGTGCGATCGATGAACTGAGCGATGTGTTCTTCGTCTTTGACGATCAGGACGGCACTGCGTACATCGCACGCGTTCGCGACCGGCACCACGGCCGACGGACGTCTGACGAAAACGTTCCCGACCCCACCGCCGACCTACGCGGAATGGTATTTGCGCTGATCAGGACGGTCGCGAGGAACGCTTGGCTCCTGCTGAACCGGGGCCCTGTTCTTTGGCCACTTCGGTGAGCTCGCCGGTTTCCGGTCTGGAGCCATGGGGAACAGGACCACCTCTGGGCCGTCCTCGGGGAGTTACCGTTCTGCATCTCGCTCCATCACGGTCAGGCGCGTGTAGTAGTCGGGGATCTCCCCCAGATGCGCCAGGGCGATCTTTCCCGTGATAACCGGGTCCTCGTGGGTGACGTTCGTGGACGGGTCCTGGCTGCCGTGCTCGAGCACGACGGCGAGTCCCATCTGGAACTGGTCGAAGTCGACGTCGCCCGCTTCCCAATGATGCCGACCCGCCTGCCGATCTCCCGAGCCTCCTCTACTGTGAACTGCCGTGTGGTCATCCCGCTCCCTCCAGTCGAAATCGCGTCCCGGCTACGCTCACACTCGATGTCGAACGTGCATGCCCAGCACCAGATCGCGGCCGCGCCGTGGAGCAGCAACTGCCCCTCTCCGGGCGAGGCACGACGCCACCGCGCTGTAGCGGGCGGCGTTCGAACCGGCAATTCGGAACAAAACCACGCTGCAGACGCAACCTCACTCTGGCCCAGCGGTCTCAGGTTTGCACGGTCCGCCAAGACCGAAACCCCGATCGAGTGAGGTCACTCTCGCGTGTGGAAGCGTGGCCGAGGAATCCGCATCGCTGGCGCCGAGAGGTTGTGGTCGGCATCGCGTCTCTGCCACCACTGAGCGGCGTGCGGGCTCTGAGCTCGCCGTCAGTGGACGGGGGCTCGAAAGCAGCGTACGGTTGCCTCACTGGCCGAGAGCACCGCCAGGCCCATCTCCGACCTCAACCCCCGGTCGCGAAGCCGCTGGCGCTTCTATCCCTGATCGCGAACCGAGGGACGAATGAGAAAGGCCGGAGCCACCCAACTCAGGGGGCTCTCTCCGCAGTTCGCTTGCTCTCCACACGCTTCGCCGAGGCGGGTGACCCTGCCGGGGTTCCCGGGCTTGCCCGTGGGCGTGGATCGCCGACCGATCCATCCCTTCTCTGAAGTCACAGCTTCGGAGAAGGAGGGGTGCCCGGTCACGCATGGACTTCCCCGGTCACCGGACACCCTGCACTTCCCGTGGCCCGTTCGCGCTCTTGGGGGAGGCGACACCGGTGCGGCCCCGGAGCCCGGGGTGCCAACCCTCCTTCGATACGGAGAGAAGGGAGCGGCCTTGCTGTGTCCAGTGTGCAGCTCATGGAACATCGAGATCCGATTGTCCGATCGAGACGGCTTGGGGGAGGGCCTGGCGTGCCGGGCCACCCGGAGCCAGCACGGGTCGCATGTCTCGCATGTCAAGCCGGGTCAGCGGCAGCCGCTCGGAGCCGCGCAGACCCAGAGATGGGCGCGATGGGATCGGTGATCGCCCACCCGCCGTCGCTCACGAACCTCGACGAGGCGAACAGGATCATGGAGGCACTGCCCGATGGACTGCTGATGACGGACGTGCTCGGCAGGATCACCTTCGCGAACGAGCGGATGGAGCAGATGTCGGGATACGCGTGGGTGGAACTGGTCGGCATGTCGGTCGAACTCCTCGTTCCCGAGCGGTTCCACGCGATGCACGAGCACCAGCGTGAGCGCTTCCGCACCGAACCCAGGACCCGATCGATGGCAACGGGCCTGGATACGAGGCTCCTCCGACGAGATGGGAGCGAGCTTCCCGTGCAGATCCAGTTGACCCCGGCAGAGATCGGCGGCGAGCGAGGCGTCCTGGCCGCTGTTCGAGACATCCGGGATCGGACCGAGGCCGAGCGACTCCGCATCGAGCGCCACGAAGTGCTCTCGCTCATAGCGGACCGAGAGCGGATTGCCGTTGAGGCCAACGCCGGAGTGATCCACACCCTGTTCGGGATCGGCCTCCATCTGCAAGCCGCCGTCCAAGATGCCACCGGCACATCCAGAAAGGCCATGGAGCGGGCGATCGCAGAGATCGACCAGGCCATCACCGAGGTCCGCGAGCACGTCTTCCGGCATCGCTCGGGGGAGAGCCCCGTCTGATCAAGCCGTCGGCGGGCACCCTTGGGGATGCCCGCCGAACTGTCTCGTTCAGGCCGCGGGTTCCGCGACAGCCAACTGCAGCGCGTCCTCGTCCACGACCTCGTGGCCGGACGTCGCTCCGCCGAGATCCGTGAGGGCCGCCTTGACCGCGGAGACCTCGTCCCTCCAGCGCGAGCACCCCGCCTGCTGCCTTCCCGCCGCTCAGGGCGGACATGATCATCAACGTGTCCTGGTCGTCCAGCTTCAACCCCTTGTGGTGCAGCGTGCCGCGGACGATGCCGACCCCGAGGACGGCAGGGCCCAGCACGAGCAGGCACGCGCCAACGCCGGCGCCGGCCGCCCAGCTCCGCGCGCCGACCTTGTCCACGTCCAGGTTGCCGCGCTCCTCAAGCACGAGGATCCCGATCGCGTCGCCCGAGATCTCTCCCGAATCCTTGAGACTGGTGGCCGCGGCCAGCGCGGCCGGCTGGTCCGCAAAT
>DATLUW010000968.1:0-2818 GCA_035577825.1 Actinomycetota bacterium
GCAAGTACGGCGGGTTCATCCCGGGCATCCGGCCCGGCAAGCCGACGGCGGACTACCTGAACAACATCCTCGTGCGCATCACGCTGCCGGGATCGCTCTTCCTGGCATCCATCGCTCTGCTGCCCTCGATCTTCCTGGCGCTGTACTCGATCCCGCAGTTCCCGTTCGGGGGCACGGCGATCCTGATCACCGTCGGGGTGGCGCTCGAGACGATGAAGCAGCTGGAGTCGCAGCTGATGATGCGCCACTACGAGGGCTTCCTGAGGTAGGCGCCCATGCGCGTCGTCCTGTTCGGCCCTCCCGGGGCGGGGAAGGGCACGCAGGCCCACCGCCTCGCCGACCGGATGGACCTCGCGCTCATCGCGACCGGCGACATCTTCCGGGCCAACGTGGCCAACGACACCTCGCTCGGCCGTGAGGCCAAGTCCTACATGAACAAGGGCGAGCTCGTGCCGGACGACGTCGTGGTTCGGATGGTGCTCGACCGCCTGGACGAGGAGGACGCGCACCACGGGTTCATCCTCGACGGGTTCCCCCGTACGCTCCCGCAGGCCCAGGCCCTCGAGAACGCCCTGGCCGAACGGAACCGGCCGCTCGGGGCCGTGCTGAAGTTCGTCATCCCGGACGAGATGGCGGTGAAGCGCCTCGCCGGGCGGCGGACCTGCCGGCGGTGCCAGCGGACGTACAACGTCGAATTCCACGCGGCGCGGGTGGAGGGCGTGTGCGACGCGTGCGGCGGCGAGCTGTACCAGCGCGACGACGACACCGAGGAGACCATCCGGCACCGGCTCGAGGTCTACCACCGCGACACGGAGCCGCTCGAGTTCTACTTCTGGGAACGCGGCCTGTTCCGCCAGGTCGACGCCGAGGGGACCGAGGACGAGGTCACCGAGCGGGCCCTGGACGCCATCTCCGATCTGCTGGAGGAGTCGTAGTGATCTTCCGCAAGAACGACGAGGAGCTCGCGAAGATGCGCCGCGCCGGCCGCATCACCGCCGGGGCGATCGATCGCGTCGCGGCGGCGGTGGCCCCGGGCCGGACGACCGCCGACCTCGACGCCGTCGCCGAGGAGTACATCCGTTCCCAGGGGGCGACGCCGTCGTTCCTCGGGTATCGCGGGTTCCCCGCCTCGATCTGCGCGTCGCTGAACGACGAGGTGGTGCACGGGATCCCGTCGCCCTCTCGCGTCCTGAACGACGGGGACGTCCTGTCGCTCGACTTCGGGGCGATCTGGGAGGGGTTCCACTCGGACTCGGCGGTGACGGTGTTCGTGGGCGACCCGCCGTCCGACGAGGCCGAGAAGCTCGTCCGGGTGACCGAGGAGTCGCTCGAGGCCGGGATCAGCGAGATCAAGGAGGGGGCGCGCCTCGGGGACATCGGCCACGCGGTGCAACAGGTGGTCGAGGGGGCGGGGTTCAGCGTGGTGCGGGAGTACGTCGGTCACGGGATCGGCCGCGCGCTGCACGAGGACCCCCAGATCCCGAACTACGGCCAGCCGCACCGCGGCCTGCCGCTCAAGACCGGCATGGTGATCGCGGTCGAGCCCATGGTGAACGTGGGCGACTGGCCGACCCGGGCCCTGGCGGACGGCTGGACGGTGGTCACGGCCGACGGATCCTTGAGCGCCCACTTCGAGCACACGATCGCGCTGACGTCGAACGGCCGCGAGGTGCTCACCGCCCGCGACTGAGCCGGTGGACTTCGCCAACCGGCGCGTCCTCGGCCTGCGGCTCCCGATCCTGATCTACATCACGTTCTTCGTGGTGGTCGGCGTGCTTGTCCTCGTCGGTCAGTTCGTCATCGGCTCGGGGAAGTCCGGGGCGGTCCTGTTGGAGGACGACTTCTCGGAGCCGTCGGCGGCGTGGCCGGCCGGCGCGACGGAGGGCGGGTTCACATCGTTCTCCAGCGGCGAGTACCGGGTCGGCGTCGACCCCGACGGCTCGATCACGGCGGTGCGCGACCTCGACGCCGAGGGCTCGGACGTCCGCGTCGCCGTGGACGTCGTCCGTCGGCCGCAGGCGGGGACCGTGCTGTTCGGCGTGGCCTGCCGGGTCCGGAGCGGCAACCGATTCGACGAGTTCGTCATCAGCACGTCGGGCCGGTGGGCGATCGTCCACAGTCCGGACCACGGAGTCATCGGGCAGGGATCGTTCGGAGCCTCGGTGCTGGGGACGGGCCCGATCCGGCTGGAGGCAACCTGCGCCCGGGACCCGTCCGGAGGGGCGACGCGCCTCGCCCTGTCGGTGAACGGGACGGTCGTGGGGAGGGGCCGCGACGCGAGAGGCGAGGCCATCGACGAATCGCCGGGCGGGGTCGGCATGGTGGTCGAGAACGGCAGCGGCGACCCGGCCGACGTCCGCTTCGACGACTTCCGGGTCACCGTGCCCTGAGGTCTACCGGAGGATCACGACGTTCCCCGACCGGAGGGCGCCGGAGGGGTCGGTCTGCTCGATGCCTCCGATCCAGAGCCTGAACCGATCGGTGCTGCCGGCACCCCTGTCTTCCACGGATGCGACGAACGTCCTGCCGTCGTACCCGACACCCGCGAACCACGCCGTGCTGCCGTCGATCCCCAGTGCGTCGATCGTCTTTGCGATGAATGTCCCAGCCGCGGTAGTGCAGACCAGCGTGCCCCCTACGGTCGTCCCGTTCGACGCGACGAGGAACGCGGCCGAGCCTCCGGAGCTGGGCGCAAGCACGCCCGAGACCGTCCCGCGGGTGAGTCGGGCGACCCCGAGCTTCCACTCGCTGGCGTGCGATGTCCGGACGGTGATCTGCCAGTCATTCTGCCCCGTGATCCCCCTGCTGCCCGCACAGG
>DATLUW010000969.1:0-2064 GCA_035577825.1 Actinomycetota bacterium
GGCCTCGGACGGAAGGAGAACCGCCGGTCGATCGCCCTGGAGCTGGGCGGGATGCTGATCGCCGCCTATGTGATCGGCGCGATCTTCGCATCACTGGCGGCCTTCATCGTGCACGGAAAGGTCGACCCGCTGCCGGCGCTGCCGCCCGGGCCCCTGTTCCACATCCCGGGCCAGACGCTCGCGGTGGTAGCCGTCGTGGTGGTCGTCCTGGCCTGGGCCGGCGCCTGGCGTGTGCAGCGCCGAGCCGACCACGCCAACGTCGGGGAGCTGCTCCGCCGGGCCGGCTGATCGCGATCAGATCGCGAAGGACTTGCCGCAGGTGCACTCGTGGGTGGCCTGCGGGTTCACGACCTTGAGGCCGCCGCCGAGCATGACGTCGTGGTACTCGAGGATCGAGCCCTGCAGGATCGGCGCGCTGCGGGGGTCGACCAGCACGCGGAGCCCGAACTGGTCGAGCACCTGGTCGGTCTCGGCCGCGGCGTCCTCGAGGCCCATCTCGTACTCGAACCCGTCGCAGCCGCCGGCCACGATCCGGATCCGCAGGAACGCGCCCGGGCGGCCCTCGCGCGCGGCCACGGCGCGCACGCGGCGCGCGGCCGGCTCGGTGACCGTGAGGACCGGCGTCTCCATCGACGTGCTCATCGTGCCCTCCATGATACGGGCGCTTCACATCGCGATCGTCTCGACGCGGTGGTGTTCCTCCATTTCGGCCAGCTCGCGGATCACCCAGCGCACCTGCTCCGACAGCGTCGGGTACGCGAACACGGCGTCGCCCAGTGTCGGGGCCGGCAGGCGCCCCGCCATCGCCGCGACCACCAGGTGGATGAGCTCGCCTGCGTGCTCGCCGACGATGTGCCCGCCGAGGATCTCGCCGGTTGGGCCGTCCGCCACGACCTTCACGATCCCGGCCGGGCGTCCGTCGAGCACCGCCCGTTCGCTGTCGTGGAACTCCGCCATGCAGCAGTGGACGTCGCGTCCTCCAGCCTGCGCCTGCGGCTCGGTCAGGCCGACGCCCGCGACCTCGGGCTCGCTGAACGTCACCCGCGGGATCACGCGGTAGTCCTTCTCGACGGGCCCGCCCAGGATGTCCGCCACCACCAGCCGGGCCTCGTAGTCCCCGACGTGCGTGAACAGCAGCTCGCCGGTCGCGTCGCCGCACGCCCAGATGTGCGCCGCCGTCGTCCGCATGGTCGGCCCCAGCACCGGCCGCCCGTGGTCGTCGAGCGAGACGCCCGCCGCGTCGAGGTCGTGCCCGTCGAAGCACGGCCGCCGTCCGGTCGCGACCAGCACCTCCTCGACGACCAGGTTGTCCCGACCTTCCACCGACAGCCGCCACCGCGAGCCCTCGCGACGCGCCGACGTGATCGACACCCCGGTCAGGAACCGGATCCCCTCCGCCGACTCGAGCGCCGGCTGCAGCGCGGAGGCGACCGAGGGATCCTCGTTCGGCAGGATCTGTTCGGCCGACTCGAGCACGGTCACCGGGGAGCCGAACCGCGCGTAGATCGTGGCGAACTCGATCCCGATCGCCCCCGACCCGATCACCGCGAGCGACGACGGCGGCTGCGTCGGCGACCAGATCGCCTCCTTGTTCGTCCAGTACGGACCGTCGGCGAGCCCGTCGATGGGCGGCACGACCGCCTCGCTCCCGGTCGCCAGCACGATGCGGTCGGCCACGAACCGCGTCCCGTCCGCGCCCTCCAGCTCGTGCGGCCCGACCAGGCGGACCTCGTCGGGCACCACGGTGACGCCGATGTCGTCGAACGGCCTCGCGCCGTCACCGGACTGCGCCGCGATGATTCGCCGAACCCGGTCCATCACGGCAGGGAAGTCGACCTCGACCGACCCGACGCGAACGCCGAACCGCCCGGCGTCCCGCGCGGACGCGGCCACGCGCGCGCTGGCGAGCATGGCCTTGGTGGGCACGCACCCGTAGTGGTTGCACTCGCCCCCCAGCTTGTCGCGCTCGGCGAGCGCCACCCGCATCCCGCCGTGCGACCCCAGCGAGAACGCGACCTCCGACCCCGCCCCGCCGCCGCCCACGACGAACACGTCGAACCGCTC
>DATLUW010000970.1:0-3565 GCA_035577825.1 Actinomycetota bacterium
GACCTCCGGCCGTACCGCGGGCCCGGGATGTGGGTCGACATCTACGACCACGAGGCGCTCCGCGACCCGGCCGCCGCCGTGGCGAACATGGCCGCGCACGGCGTCCGGACCCTGTACCTCGAGACCGGCAACTGGAAGCACAGGTACGCGGTCGTTCATCCCGCGCAGGACTCGGAGTTCATCGAGGCGGCGCACGCCCACGGCATGAAGGTCGTCACCTGGTACCTGCCGAAGTTCGAGAGCGTGGACGACGACTTCCGGCGGGCGATGCGTTCGCTCCAGTTCACGACGACGCACGGGCAGCGGCCGGATTCGTTCGGGCTGGACATCGAGGCGCCCGAGGTGGAGCCGACCACCCGCATCCAGAACCTGCTCACGCTCTCGGCGCGCCTGCGGGCGGCGGTCGGGTCGGGCTACGCGCTCGGCGCGATCATCCCGTCGCCGCGCGGCATGATCCGCGTCCCCACGTACTGGCCGAACTTCCCCTACCGGGACCTGCCGACCTGGTACGACGTGATCCTGCCCATGTCGTACTACACGTTCCACTACGACGGGGCGAGGGCGGCGCACCGCTACATCAGCGACAACATCCACATCATCCGGCAGCAGACAGGCCGGGTGGACATCCCCATCCATCCGATCGGCGGCCTCGTCGGGGACACCTCCAAGGCCGAGGCGTGGGCGCTGGTCCAGGCGGCCCGGGAGCGCGGCGTGACGGGGGTGAGCCTGTACGACTACGCGGGGATGACCGAACCGCTGTGGTCGGCGCTGCGTTCGATGCCGGTGCAGCCGGGGGTCGCGACGCCGTCCCCGGCGCCGCTGCCGTCGACCGGCGAGATCGGCAACCTGCCCGGCGGCGATGCCCGCCACCCCAAGGAGGCGTTCTTCGCGACCGGTCCCGCGCACGACCCGCTCGTGCTGCGGTTCCAGGCGTTCGACGCCGGCGTCCGCGAGGTGAGCGTCCACGTCAACCGGCACGTGTTCGGCTGGGTGTGGCACACGCCGAAGGGCGGCTGGAGCACGACCCGGAAGCGGATCATCCCGGCCGGGTGGCTCCGCGCGAAGTCGAACAACCTGATCTCGTTCGTGGCGGTCGGGAACGCGCCGAGCTGGAGCGAGTGGGGCGTTCGTGCGGTTTCCGTGGAGCCCGCGTAGGGCCCTCCCGGCGGGGTCACGGGTGAGAAGATGGAGGCGGCCGCCCGGCCGCCCGAACCACTGAGGAAGCAGGGGGGAACCATGCACCACGAGAACGAACCGTCGACGGGGGAGTCGTCCCAGCCGACCGTCGAGCTGCCGCTCGCCGGCTCCCAGGGCGATCCGGCGGAGACCCGGCGGATCCCGGTCCCGGGCGCGGAGCACTCCGCATCCGGATCCGGCGAGCACCACGCCCCTCCGAGCGAGCACGTCCCGGAGGCAACCGAGCAGTTTCCGCCGGCGTCCGACCACGGCTACGCGACCCCGCCGCCGCCGATCCCGCCTTCGGGCGGTGGCTCCGGCAGTGGGCCGGGGGGTGGTGGCTCCGGTGGCGGTGCATACGGCGGTGGCGCGTACGGTGGTGGCGCAGGCGGCTCGGGAGGCGGCATGCAGCCCTGGCAGCCCGCACCGAAAAAGCGCAACCGCGGCAAGCTCGTCGCCCTCGTTGCGGTGGGCGTGCTCCTGCTCGGCGGGGTGGCGTTCGCCGGCGTGACGCTCGTGAACAAGACCTCGGCCGCGCCCGACGCGATGGCCTCGATGGTCCCCGCGAACGACCAGCTGTACGTGACGGCGTACCTCGATCCCGGCGCGGACCAGAAGATCAACCTGCGCAACCTGCTGCAGCGGTTCCCGGCCATGAAGGGCAAGGACGCGACGCAGCAGATCGACTCGGGTCTCGAGCAGCTCCTCCAGCCGACCGGCCTGTCCTACGCGGAGGATGTGAAGCCGTGGCTGGGCACGCAGATCGCCGTCGCCGGGCGCCTCGACGACTCCGGCAATCCGGACGCCGCCGTGCTGATCGCGACGAAGGACGACGCCAAGACGCTCCAGACCATGAAGCGCGTCGAGGGCCTCAGCAAGAACGCCGAGCTCACGTGGACCTCGACCTCGTACAAGGGCGTCGAGATCCGCGAGGGGCACGCACCGCAGTCGAACGGCGGCGGCAGCGCGCTCGCCTCCATCACGAGCCCGGCGTACGCGGTCGTCGACCACACGCTCGTGGTCGCCACCAGCCTCGACCGACTGCAGCGGGTGATCGACGCCGACCAGGGATCGAGCGACGACCTCGCGAGCGACCCGAACTTCCAGAAGGCCCGCGGCGCGCTGCCCGACCAGGTGCTCGGGATGGCGTACGTGAACGTCGGCGGGCTCATCGACGCGTACCTCCCGCAGCTCGAAGCAGGGCTCGGGTTCGCCGACCTGCCCTCCGGCTGCGGCTCCGACCAGCTGACGAAGAGCCTCGACTCGCTCCGGGCGTTCCGCGGGCTCGCCATGGGCCTCTCCGCGCAGACCGACGGGCTGCAGCTCGACGCCGGCCTGTCGATGGACCGGACGAAGCTCCCCTCGGCTGCGGCGAGCGCCGTCGACTCGGCCGACCACGAGAACGCCGGGCTGTCGTTCGTGCCGAAGGACGCGCTCGGCGCGGTCGCGGTGAACGGCGCGGGGGTGCTCGACCAGGAGCTCTCGACGGTCGGGAAGTGTCAGCCGGACGTCAAGAAGCAGCTCGACGAGTACGGCGTGCCGGCCATCCTGTCGAACCTGGCCGGCGACATGACCCTCGAGGTGAGGCCGGGCGCGAAGGGCACGCCGGGTGGCGCGCTGATCGCCGCCGTGAAGGACGAGGCGAAGATGCGTTCGTCGCTCGACACGCTCGCGACGAAGCTGCTCCAGCTGAACGGATCCTCCGACAAGCCGAAGTCCGAGACGTACCAGGGCGTGACGATCGAGTCGGCGCAGCTGACGCCGCAGGACGAGGTCCAGCCGTCGTGGGCCGTCACCGACGGCGTCGTGATCATCGCGACCTCGCCGGACGAGGTGAAGGCCGCGATCGACGCCCACGCGGGCGGCGACATCACGACCTCGCCGAACTTCCAGCAGGCCGCGTCGCACGTCGACCTGAACAGCCCGGACCTCGTGTACGCGGACGTCTCGAAGATCCTGGGCGCGGTCGAGTCGAGCATGGACTCGAGCGGCCGGCAGGAGTTCCAGCAGATCGCCGAGAACCTGCAGCCGATCAAGGCCACGATCCTGCAGGCGGGGGTCGACGGCGACGTGCTGTCGGTCCGGTGGTTCGTCCTCGTGCCGTGAGCCCGACCCGATGGGGCCGCCGGGTCGACTGGTCGCGGTGAGCGGCGAAGAACCGGCGTCCGCCCCGAGCGACGACGTGCGCTGGATGCGGCTCGCGCTCGAGCAGGCTCGGGCGTGCCTCGGGTGGGACGATGTGCCGATCGGCGCGGTGGTCGTCCGGGACGGCGTCGTGATCGGCGCGGCGGGGAACCAGCGCGAGCTGCTCGGCGATCCGACCGCGCACGCCGAGGTGCTCGCCATTCGGCAGGCCGCCGAGGCGCAGGGGTCCTGGCGCCTCGACGAG
>DATLUW010000971.1:0-2081 GCA_035577825.1 Actinomycetota bacterium
CCTCTACCCTGAGCCGGGACTTCACCTGATTCACCGCGACCGCGCGCCATCGAGAGTCTCGTCCACCGACGACCGCGCTCCTGCGTGTTCTCCTACGCAGTTCTCGGAGCATGCCTCAGGGACATGTCCCCCGCGGAATCAGGCGTTCTCGCAATAGCGACAGCGACTTGCGTGCCCTAGCGTCATGCCAGTCAAGGGGGACGCAGTGACGAGGTGAACTAATGACAGAGAACTCCGTCCCCCAATTGAAATCGGCCCGCAGGGCGCTCGCGCTTCTGTTCGCGGCTGGGCTCACGATCCTGGCATATGGTGGCGAGGCGTTCGCTCTGCCGTTGCCGCCGCTGCCGCCGCCGCCGGTGCCTCCGTTGCCGCCGCTACTGCCGCCGTTGCCGCTGAACCTGCCGCTCGGACCGCCGGAATTGCCGACGATTCCCTCGCTGCCGCAGGTGATCCCTTCGAACGCGCCCCGTCCGTCGAGCTCGACGCAGCTGCCGAACACACTGGCGACGCTCGGCGCGAAGGTCCTCATCGTCTCGGCCGACAGCACCGAGCCGGTGCTCGGGTGGATCCGTCAGGCGGCACAACACGAGGGCATCCCGTACACGCTCTATATCGCGAGCCGCTCACCGGGCGGATTCACGCCGGCCATGCTGTCCGATGGCGGCAATCACGCGTACTACCAGGGTATCGTGCTCACCACCGGAAACCTGGCCTACTTCAATGGAACGGCCTGGACCAGCGCGTTGAACGCCACGGAATGGCAAACGCTGTGGGACTACCAGGCCAAGTACCGGGTTCGCACGGTGATCGCCTACGCGTACCCGACCGAGGACTTGGGCTACGGCTCGGCCACCGGCGTGGATGCGACGACGACGCCGATCGCCGCGCAGCTCACGTCATCGGGGCAGTCGGTGTTCCCCTATGTCAACGCGTCGAATCCCATCACCATCACCAAGGCGTGGACGTACCTCGCTCCGACGGCGGGAACCGGAACCGATGTTCTCCTGAGGGACTCGAACAATCACGCGTTGGCCCAGGTCCGCACCTACCCCGACGGCCGCCATGTGCTGTCGATGACATTCGACGGCAACTTCTTCTTGGTTCACAGCCTGGCCCTGGCCTCCGGAGCCATGAATTGGGTGACGGGGGGGCTGTTCCTCGGCGAGCACCACGTCTACATGGCTCCGCAGGTCGACGACATCTTCCTCGACGACAGCCTGTACGTCGGGGGGATCTACCGGCTCACGGCGACCGACTGGACCGCCGTGACCGCCTGGCAGGCGCAGAAGCAGCTGCAGGGGCCCACCGCTGAGCTGTACCTGCACATGGCATTCAATGGCCAGGGCACCACCCTCGGCGCGTATCCCCTGGACACGCTGACCCCCGCCGCAAGGCTGACGCAGAGTCAGTTCCCGTGGATCAATCACACCTACAGCCACGAGAACCTCGACGCCGCGAGCTACGACCTGGCCTATCGGGAGATCACGCTCAACGACGCAACGGCCGCCTCGATGGGGTTTTCGATGTTCGATCGCCGAGCGCTGGTCACTCCCGACGTCTCGGGGCTCGCGAATCCGGCCGCGATGCGCGCCGCCCACGACGCCGGCGTCCGATTCCTCGTCACCGACACGTCGCGGCCCGGCATGAGCAACCCGACGCCGCAGGCCGGGATCTACAACCAGTACCAGCCCGACATCCTCATGGTGCCGCGGCGGCCGGTGAACCTCTACTACAACGTGACGACGCCGAGCGAGTGGACGATGGAGTACAACGCCATCTACCACACCTACTGGGGACGCGACCTCTCGTACACGGAGCTCCTGGACAAGGAATCGGACGTCCTGCTGCAGTACCTGCTCCGGGGCGAGGTCGATCCGTGGATGTTCCACCAGGCGAACCTGCGCGCCTATGACGGCGTCCACATGCTGCTCGGCGATCTGCTGGATGCGACGCTGGCGAAATACAACCGGATCTTCGTCCTTCCGGTGCGCAGCCTGACCCACACCGCGCTCGGGGAGTGGACCGCAACCCGCATGCGGTACGACGCGGCCGGGGTGAGCGCTTCGATCTCACCGAGCCAG
>DATLUW010000972.1:0-13750 GCA_035577825.1 Actinomycetota bacterium
CATCTACTTCTGCGCGCTGGACGTGTTCCTGCGCGCACCTGCAGGAACGCCGGTTGGCGTGAGCGTCCGCGGCGAAGGGGGCACGCTGGCCTTCGAGGTCACGGCGGACTGCGATCTGGGACCAGAGCGGCTCGCACCGCACGATCACATCGAAGCGCTCGGCGGCGCCGTGACGATCACGTCGGCGGGCGAGCGGACCACCGTGGCCGGGTCCCTGCCGCTCTCGGGATGACGCTAGTCGCTCTCCGCGAGGTAGAGGATCACCGCCATGACGCGCTTGTTGACCGATGGCTCCCAGCTGAGTCCGAGCTTGAAGAAGATCGAGTGGATCACCTTCTCGACCGACCGCTCGGCGAGGAACAGGGATTCTCCGATCGCGGCGTTGCTCTTGCCTGCCGCCATCTCGCGCAGCACGTCTCGCTCGCGCGCCGTCAATTGGTGGATCGGCGACTGCTCGCCGCGGGCGTTCTCCGCGACCAGGGCCTCTACCACTTTCGGGTCGATCACCGAACCACCGGCGGCGACCGCACGGATCGCCGCCACGAGCTGTTCCGGTTCCTGGACGCGCTCCTTCAGCAGGTAGGAACGCCCGGCGCTCCCGCTTTCCAGCAGCGCGAGAGCGTAGCTCGGCGTCGTGTACTGGCTCAGCACGACGACGCCGACCGCCGGATCGGTCGTGCGGAGCCTTGTCGCCGCCTGGATCCCCTCGTCGGTGTTGCCGGGTGGCATGCGGATATCGGTGACGACCACGTCCGGATGCTCCGCCTCGACCGCCGCCAGCAAGGAGTCGAGGTCGCCGCACGCGGCTGCGACCTCGATGTCGGGCTCGGCTTCGAGCAGCCGCTGCACGCCCTCGCGCACGAGCAGATGATCCTCGGCGATCACCAACCGGAGCGGCATGGCGCGAGGATACGCTCGTGACCAGCGTCCTCGTCGTCGACGACAACGACGCGAACCGGAAGCTCGCCGTCGACGTCCTGGGCGCGGCCGGGTTCCGGACGTTCGGGGCCGCGCGGGCCGCGGAGGCGATCGCCCTCGCGCGCGAGCACGTCCCGGACGTGATCCTGATGGATCTTCAGCTCCCCGACATGAACGGCGTCGAGGCGACGAAGCAGCTCGCAGCGCACGAGCGAACGGGTGCCATCCCCGTGGTCGCGATGAGCGCGACGCCCCTCGAGGGCAGGGACGACTGGCTCGACGAGGCCGGATTCGCGGGGTGGATCGAGAAGCCGATCCATGCGAGCCGGTTCCCCGAGCAGGTGCGCCGTTACGCAGAACGCAACGTCTGAGGATCGCGCCGAGCACCGTGCTACCACCCCCGTTGCGCCGGGGAGGCACGGTAGCGCCTGACATCTGCCCCACATACGTTGTGGGCCTAGACGAACAGACCAAGCGATGTGAACATGCGCGAATCGATGGCCCGGGCACCCGATCGGATCGCTCGAGCCGAAGGGGGTGCAGACATGCGGAAGCTCATGGTCGGTGGCGCGCTCGGGGTCTTCTTGCTCGCGGTCGTACTCGGGGCCTGCAGCGGCTCGGGCGCCGACTCGATCGATGCCCAGGCCCGGCGATACCAAGACATGTGGGAGATCGACAACCTCGAGAAGCAGTTCCACGAGGCCACATCGACGAAGGACATCGATCTGATGCTGAGCCTGTTCGCGCCCAACGCGACCTTCACGGTCGGGGGTGGAGAGACCGCGGTGGGCATCGCCGAGATCCGAGAGTTCTGGACGACGAAGTCGCCGGCGTTCGACCCGGAGAACAACTGGATCTCCGATCACCCCGCCTACAAGATGGAGATCAAGGTGAACGGCGACCGCGGGACGCTGCACTTCGAATGCCACTTCGTGGATGCCAAGACCGAGGTGGTGGCCGCGGTCACGGCGGGTGACGCGGACGTCGCGCGGATCGACGGGAAGTGGCTGATCACGAACTTCGTCGGCGGTACGACCGAGCTCTAGGCGAGCGAGCCGGTGCCCCACGCGCGTCCTGACGAGCGACCATCTGCGGTCGCCCACAAGCGGCGGCCGCTGAGCCGCATCGACGATCCGTTCGTCCGCGCCGTCGCGCGTCTGCCCGTCACGGTTCGCACGAAACTGCTGATCGCGTTCGTCGGCACGTCGATGCTCCTCGTCGCGGTTGGACTGCTCGGGCAGCTCGTCCTCGGGCAGTCGAACAACCGCGTCGCGAGCCTGGGAGCGCTCCAGGAGCGAGCGATCGGCTACGCAGCGCTCCAGCAGCAGGTGGACGATCTCCGCGACCTCCTTGCGGAGAACGTGGGGGGCGACTTCTACCTGGTCTGGACGGAGGTCGAGAAAAGGGAGAACTCGAAGGCGATCGATCTGCACGCCAGTACGGCGGTTCGCCACATCGAGGCGGGAACGGCGGCCGATCGGCTGGGTTTCACGCCGCCACCTGGGGACCAGGGCGCCCTCGCCTCGATCAGGGATACCGCCCACAACCTGTGGCGGGAGCTGGACGAGGAGCTGATCCCCCTCTACGCAGACCTTGACGGCACGACGAAGGAGGATTGGAACCGCGTGCGGGTGCGCGTTGAAAGTCTCTCGCGCGACCTCAAAGATGCCGCGGCGGCCCTGTCACTTGGGACGCGGGCCGAGGTCGACGAGCTGATCGCCCGGAACGCGAACTCGTTCGCCAGCTCCCGGGCATTGTTCATCGGCGTCGCGGCCGGCGCCCTCGTACTCGCCCTGTTGCTGGGGTTCATCCTGTCGCGGTCGCTGGTCGGTCCGATCCAGAGCATCGACGGCCGACTCGCGGCGATCACGTCGGGAGACTTCTCGGGGCAGGTGGAGGTCGAGAACCGAGACGAGCTGGGCGCGTTGGGCGCCAACGTCAACCGGATGAACGACGAGCTGCGGCGTCTGTACACGGAGCTCGAGGAAGCCAGCCGGCACAAGTCGGAGTTCCTGGCCAACATGTCTCATGAGCTCCGGACGCCGCTGAACGCCATCATCGGCTTCTCACAGGTCTTGCGCGACGGGATGGTCGGCCCCGTAAACGAGAAGCAGGCGGAGTACCTGGACGACATCACCTCTTCTGGCAACCATCTGCTCTCACTGATCAACGACGTGCTGGATCTCTCCAAGGTCGAGGCGGGACAGTTCGAGCTCGACGTGCACCCGTTCTCCCTACGAGAGGCGCTCCAGCGCGGTGTGGTGATGGTGCGCGAACGCGCAACGGAGAATGAGGTCCGTGTGGCGTTCGATGCGGATCCGAAGGTCGATGTCGTCGACGGCGACGAGCGACGGATCAAGCAGGTCATCTTCAACCTCCTCTCGAACGCGGTGAAGTTCACGCCCGCGGGCGGCGAAGTCGATGTGAGCGCGTCACAGGTCAACGGCGAGATCAGGGTTTCGGTCGCCGACACCGGCCCGGGTATCGCCCCCGCGGATCGGGATCGGATCTTCGAGGAGTTCCAGCAGACCGAGACGGGAGTAGGGAAGCATGAGGGGACCGGTTTGGGACTGGCGCTCTCGAAGCGGTTCGTGGAGCTTCACGGCGGGCGGATCTGGCTCGAGAGCGAGCTCGGCCGAGGGAGCACCTTCACCTTCGCGTTGCCCGCCAGGACGACCGCGCCATGACGGGCGAGCGGATCCTCGTCGTCGAAGACAACGACAAGAACATGAAGCTGTTCCGCGACGTCTTGGTCGCTACGGGATATCGGACGCTCGAGGCGACGACGGGCGGTGAAGGGATTGAGCTGGCGTCGGAGCACATCCCGGACCTCGTGCTGATGGACATCCAGCTCCCGGACCTCAACGGCGTACAAGCGCTCCATCGGTTGCGCGAAAACACGCGCACGGCGACGATTCCCGTGCTCGCCTTGACCGCGCAGGCGATGCATGGGGACCGTGAGCGGTTCCTGTCGGCCGGCTTCGACGGCTACATCTCGAAGCCGGTGAACGTCCGCGATTTCATCGACACCGTTCGGGAACATTGCGATCGGGGGCTCCGATGAGCGATCGGGCGACGATCCTCGTCGTCGACGACGTTCCCACGAACGTGCGGCTCCTCGAGGCCATCCTCGTCTCGCAGGGCTACGACGTGGTCTCCGCGAACGACGGAGAGAACGCGCTCGAGCTCGTCGCGTCGGCGAAGCCGGACCTCGTACTGCTGGACGTGATGATGCCGCCTCCGGACGGCTACGAGGTGTGCCGGAGGTTGCGGGACAACCAGGAGACCGCGGTGCTGCCGGTGGTCATGGTCACGGCGAGCACGAACGAGAAGACAACGGCGATCGAGGCCGGGGCCGACGACCTGATCGGGAAGCCGTTCGATCACGACGAACTACTGGCGAGGGTCCGTTCACTCCTGCGGATCAAGCGGTACCACGACACGATCGCAACGCAATCTGCCGAGCTCCGCGACCTGAACCGAACGCTCGAAGAGCGGGTGCAGGCCCAGGTCCTGGAGCTGGAGCGGGTCCGGAAGCTGCGGCGGTTCCTCTCGCCTCAGCTCGTCGAAGCGATCGTCGCGTCGGGTGACGAATCGATCCTCCGCAGCCACCGCCGGAACGTCTCGATGCTCTTCGCGGATCTCCGTGGCTGGACGAACTTCGTCGACGCGGTCGAGCCGGAGGAGTTGATGCAGGTCCTCGCGGAGTTCCACAGGACGGTCGGCGGGCTGGTGGACCGGTTCGACGCGACCGTGGGGTTCCTCGAGGGCGACGGCGTCCAGCTCTTCTTCAACGATCCCCACGAGATCCCCGACGCGCCGCTGCGGGCGGTGCGTCTCGCCTGCGCGCTCCGGAAGGAGATGGCCTCCCTGACGCCGTCGTGGCGCAAGCGCGGCTACGGGCTGGATCTCGGCGTCGGGATCGCGCTCGGCCACGCGACATGCGGCGAAGTCGGCTTCGAGGGTCGGTCCGACTACGCGGCGATCGGCGCCGTGACGAATCTCGCGTCGCGACTCGCCGACGAAGCGGCGGCCGGCCAGGTCCTGATCACCCAGCGTCTCCACGCGGAGGTCGATGACGAGGTCGAGGTCGAGCCCGCCCGCGAGCTCATGCTCAAGGGCTTCAGTCGGCCGATCTCGGCGTTGAACGTGATCGCCGTGCGCGAACCGGCCGCGCACGTGTCTTCCCTGCAGGGCTCGTGAAGGCAAGCCTCCGGAGCGTCACACTTCTGGAGCCGGATGTGCCCTGCGACGGCGTTTCTGGAGCCGGAGGTGGGACTCGAACCCACGACCTGCGGTTTACGAAACCGCTGCTCTGCCAGCTGAGCTACCCCGGCCCGGCGGTAGGTCCATCAGGTTAGCAGCAGCCTCCGAGGCCGCTGCCGACGAAATCGGGCTCAGCCCACGACGCTGAACACTCGACCGGCTCGCGGTGGAAGGGCCGGGTTCAGCCGGGGCCGTAGGTGAAGGCGATCTCTTCGTTGTACATCTCGGCCTTCAGGCGGGGGATCGTCCCGGACGGCTGGACCCCCAGGGTGTCCAGCATGTAGATCCCCACGTGTCCGAGCTCCAGGAAGGCCAGGGTCGTTGAGAGTGACGGATCGAGCACCTCCAGCTTGCCGGCCAGCTCGTCGCCCCCGCCCAGGACGAAGTCGTCCATGAACGCCAGCCAGGTCTTGCCGAACGCCGCCGAGAGCGTGAACCCGAGCGGGCTCACCTCGATCTTGTCCGCCTCCGACCACTTGATCGCGATCGCGTCGATCTTGCTCACATGGGTGCAGTCGAGCTCGCCGATCGCGAGCCGGAAGTTCGCGGGGAGCCAGACCTTCTGCTGGTTCGGTGGGCCCGATTTGATCTGTCCCGTCGCGAGGCGGCGGGAGGTGCTCTGCGGGGTGATCTTGACGGTGAGGTAGGCGGGATCCTTCGACGAGGCGTCGAGTGCCGGCCAGTCGACCTCGGTCACCACCGCGGAGGGAAAGTCCAGGCGCTGCTTGATGGCGAAGTTCCCGTCCGTGGAGATGATCGAGCCGGCGTGGGCCCTCCGATCGCCCAGCATGAACGCCGAGACCCAGTCGTAGAAAGCCGGCTTCAGCCCGAGCCCCGCCTTCAGGCTGATGTCCTCCCACTTGAAGCCGCCGATGTGCTTGTGGACGTAGGGGTCCCTTCCCGGCGGATCGTCTTCGGTGACTCCGACGAGGTTGCCGCCCTGGAACGCCTTCAGCTCACCGACGACGGTGCGCTCGAGCTGCAGGAACACGTGCCCGCCCACCTGGCGACCGCGGGCGGAGGCGTCCGCGGTGGCAGCTGCTGCCGGTGCCCCGCGCCACACCCCCGACAACGCGACGCCGGTGAGGCCGGCGGCCCCGGCGATGAACCCCCGCCGCGACATCCCCCCGCGGTCCGGCGTTCCGGTCGATCCCGAGCCGTCAGGGTCGTGGTCGCTCACGGTGGACCTCCTCGCTCCCTGGTGCTCGCATTGCTAGCACACGAGGACCACCCGGGCCAAGAGGGAGTCCGGCCGACATCGGAACGGAGAGGAGCGGAGGGCGCGGAGCCGCCCGGATTCAGGGTTTCGGCTTGAAGTCGAAGCTGACCTCTTCGCAGTACAGCTCGGCGTGCGTGGTCCGGATCGAGTCCCCGGACGGGACCGGGCTCGGGTCGAGCCGGAACAGCCCCAGGTTGGTGAACCCGATCGAGGCGAGGATCGTGGTCTGGGAGGAGTTCCGGACGTCGAGCCGCCCGCTCGTCTCGGTCGCGGTGCCGTCGAGGAAGTCGTTCAGGTAGGTCGTCCACGTCTTCTGGAAGCTCAGCGGGAACTGGACGCCGACGTCGCTCACGACGGGCCGGGGCAGGGTGAACCGACGCTTCCCGCCGCCGATGCCGTCGAAGAGCTCCTGGGTCACCGCGAACGCGTCGATCTTGTTGACGTGCGTCGAGTCGACGCCGTCGATGTCCAGGCGGAAGTTCGCCGGGAGCCACAGCGCCTGGTTGGACTTCTGGCCGTTGACCGGTCCGGACGCCGTCTTCTGGCTCGCGGAGAGCGGAAGGATCTTCACCGTCATCGCGACGGCCTTCTTCGAGGCGGCGTCCAACTCCGGGAAGGCGACCTCGTGGAGGTAGCCCTGGAACTCCAGCCGCGACTTCTGCGTCAGGTTGAAGTCCGTGACGATCACCGCGCCCTCGTGGCCGGGGTCGTTCCCGTCCACGAACGACGAGATCCAGTCGTACATGGCCTGCTTCATCCCGAGGCCCACCGTGACCACGATGTCCTCGAGCCCGTCCCCGTCCACGTGCTTGTTGACGAGCCCGGTCTCGGGATCGGGCGGATCGGAGACGACCTCGCCGAACCGGTTCCCACCCGAGAACGAGCCGACGGACCCGACCACGGTGCCCTCGAGCTCGAGGAACGCGTACTGCGGGTTCGAGATGGACCGGCTCGTGGCCTCGTTCGTGTCGGCACGGGCGGGCGCGCCCCGCCAGACCCCGGAGAGCGCGACCCCGGTGAGCCCGCCGGCGGCCCCCGCGATGAACCCCCTGCGCGAAATCCCCCCGCCCTCGTTCGTTCCCGCTTCGACGGCTCCGACGGATTCGACGGTTTCGTGATCGCCCACGGCGGCCTCCCTGATTGCGTCCGCCGCATTGGTAGCACGGGCGCGGCGGTTCGCATAGGGGGATTTCCGGGCGCAGCCGCGTACGTGGAGGACGGCTCGAACTCGAACTCATTCTGCGGCGGGTCGAGGCCGACTTCGGCGTGGGCCTCTCCGCCGGAGACCGACTTCACGGTCCCGACCACCACGCCGTCGAGCTCCAGGAGCCGTCACGCTTCGAGCGTCAGGAACCCCTTGCGCAGCATGGCCACCGCGGCGCCGAGAGCGGCCCGGTCGAACTCGGCCTCCGACCCGCCACCGAACCGGACGTCCCGGTGCAGCGCCTCGATCACCTCGCGCAGGGTCCGCCGACCGTCACACCGCGCGAGCAGCTCCGCCGTGAGGGGGTCCGCGGGAACCTGGAACCGGAGGCCGCCGTCCTGGACCAGCTCGGCGAGCTCGACCTCGTAGACGCCGTCGTGCTGCCGCAGTGACTGGGTGATGTGGTGCCGGGCCGGCGCCGGCCGTTCGGCGAGCAACGACTCGAACTCGGAGGCACCGACGAGGCGATCCTCCAGCGCGGCCAGCGATCGGAGCACGTCCCCCGCGGGCTCCGGGTAGCGCCCGCCGAGGTCGTCGAACCGGCGCCAGGTGGGCCCCTCCCGCCGCCGGAGCACCACGCCGCCGTACCCGACGGCCCCGATGCCCCCCGCGCGGTAGTGCTCGACCCACCGGCTGACCGTCTCCAGGTAGACGTCCGGGTCGGGCCCGAGGTGGGCGTTCCACTGGACGGCGTAGGCCAGCGCCTGCAGCGAGGAGTGGTGGAGCACCCACACGTCGCACCCGGCGTCGGCAGCCCAGCCCGTGGGGCGATCCCACGGCGGCACGTCGGGAGTCTCGATCCATCCGACGAGGATCGAGGCGGTGCCGCCCGGCGCGAGGTGCTCGGCCGCGCCCCGGACCACGTCGCGGCTGATCTCGTCGCCGGGGCCGCCCGAGTCCCGGTACAGGTATTCGCTGTCCGGCGACACGACGAACGGCGGATTGCTGACGATCAGGTCGAACCGTTCGTCCCCCACCGGCTCGAACAGGCTTCCCTCCCGGAACTCGACGCTGTCGACGTCGTTCAGCAGCGCGTTGAACCGGGCGAACCGCAGGGCCCGGGGGTTGGGGTCCGTGCCCACCACCCGGTCGGCGTGCCGCGACGCGAGCAGCGCCTGGACGCCGGTCCCGGTTCCGACGTCGAGCGCGGCGGCGACGGGCGTCCGGATCGTCAGGTGCGACAGGAACATCGACGAGCCCGACACTGCCATCACGTGGTCGGACGACATCGAGGACGACTCGGGCGCGTCCGCGGCGATCGCGAAGCCGTCGAACTGCAGGATCCTGACCGGCGCGTGCACGAGATCGTCCTGGACGCGGACGAGTCCCATCCGCCCGGCCCGGGCGAGCGGCAGCGGGCGCAGCGCCGCTTCGGCCTCGGCGCGCCGGACAGGGACCCCCAGCACGAACAGCCGGACGAGGACCGACAGCGGTCCCTCGTCGGGCAGCCGCGACATGGCCAGCGGAAGCCGGGACACCGGGGGGAGGCCGGGCTCGCCGACAAGCTCGGGCACCTGTGTGGTCGCGAACCCCGCCGCGACGATCGCCGCCCGGAGCATGGCGACGCCCTCGGGATCGTCCGGAGACAGCGAACGGGGCGCACCCATGGTTCGGTGGATCGTACGCGGTGGCGTGCGCGCTCAGGCCGCGAGCGAGAGGAACGCCTCCTCGAGCACGAGGCGGAGGTTGAGGTTGGTCTCGTCCGCGACGGCGGCCCGCGTCTCCTCGATGCGGCCGAGGGCGCGGCCGGCGTCGGCCGGCGACAGCCCGCGGAGGCCGGGCTCCTCGGCGGGGTCGAGGTCGAGGTTGACCCGGAGGCCCGGGTCCGACCCGATCGCCTGGACCACCCGGTCGCGGAGCAGCGTGGAGACCGACAGGAGCACCCAGTCGACGTAGTCGCGTTCGGCCCGGCGGAGGCGGCGCTTGTGGCGTTCCTCCAGGCGGCGGACCACGCCCCGGAACGCGTCCTCGGTCCGCCCCCGCGAGTCCTTGAACGGCGCGAGCTCCTCCGCGAGGTCCTCCTTCATCACGTCGCGGTACGCGTCGGCGGCAGCGAGCACGACCTCGGCCGCCCTCAGCGCACCCGGCGGACCCTGCGCGACCAGCCCGAGGGCATCGCGCGCAGCGTCCCGGAACGACAGCCCGTCGCGTCCGGTGGCGATGCGCCGGGCCCGGCCGAGGTTCCCGCCGGCGAGCCGAGCGGCCAGCAGGGCCCGGTCGTGCTCGACCCCCTCGCCGGCCAGCGCCTCCGCCACGTAGCCCTCCGCGAGCGGGAGGAACGCCACCACGTGGCACCGCGACACGACGGTCTCTGGCAGCTCGTCGGGGCGCGCGGAGAGGAGCAGCAGGACGGTGTCGGCCGGCGGCTCCTCCAGGACCTTGAGCAGGACGTCCGCGGCGGCCGGGTTCAGCCGGTCGGCCTCCCGGATGACGAACACCTTGCGACCGGGCTCGGGGGCGGTGCGGAACGCGGGGTGCCAGATCTCCTCGCGGACGGTCTCGACGTGGATGTCGCGACCCTCGGGCTCCACGACGAACTCGTTCGGGTGCTTGTCCGCGAGCGCCAGGGCGCAGGCCCGGCACTCGCCGCAGCCGCCCTGCTCGCAGAGCAGGGCGGCTGCGAACGCCCGCGCGACCTGCTGCTTGCCGCCCCCTTCGGGGCCGGCAAGCAGATACGCGTGGTGCGGACGGTGCAGCGCCTGAACCAGGAACCGGACGGCCGCCTCCTGCCCGGGGATCTCGCGGAGGACCGGGACCCCGACGAGCGCGGCCGATTCAGCCATCGGTCCGTTCGGGGGTCTTCCGGGGCGGCGGCCCGCCGGCGCCGGCCGGACCGGAGCCGTTCCCGCTGTGGTCGCCGTCGCCGAGTGCCGATGCCCCGGCGCGGTCGCCGTCGGAGACCTGTCGCCCGGCCGCCTCCAGCGCGTCCGGCGGGATCTGCGTCCCGTGCGCCGGCGTGTCCATCGTCGCGTGCGTGCGCACCAGGCGCCGCAGGGCTTCCTTCACGTCGCGGTGCACCTCGTCCGGCGGCCGGTCGGAGTCGATCACGACGAACCGCTCCGGGTGTTCCTCGGCGATCCGGAGATAGGCGTCGGCGACCTTCGCCATGAACGGCGACCCCTCGAGCTCGATGCGATCCGGCCCGTCGCCGGTCCCCCGGAGCAGGCCGAGGTCGGGTTCGACGTGCAGGAGGATCACGAGGTCGGGGAACAGCCCCTGCGTCGCCCACACGTTCAGCGTCAGGACGTCCTGCTCGCCGACGCCGCGGGCGACGCCCTGGTAGGCGAGCGACGAGTCCACGTAGCGGTCGCACAGCACGACCTTGCCGTCCTCGAGCGCCGGCCGGATCACGGTCGCCACGTGTTGTGACCGCGACGCGGCGAACAGCAATGCCTCGGTCCGGGGTTCGACCTGGCCGGTGTCGGGGTCGAGCAGCAGCTCGCGCAGGCGCTCCCCCACCGCCGTGCCGCCGGGCTCGCGCGTGACCAGCACCTGCCAGCCGTGCTCCTCGAGCCACTCGCGGGCCAGGCGGATCTGGGTTCCCTTGCCGGCGCCCTCGACGCCCTCGAAGGCGACCAGCACCCCCTTGCGCGGCCCCTTCTTCAGGCGTGGCATCAGCGTCAACCCTACCGGCTTGGTCAGACGATTCCGCTTCAATCCCCGCCGGGCGACCACGGCCCCGGTCGCGGCGACTGCCGCCCCGATCCAGAGCGCGAGCCGCGTCCCCGAGAGGTCGATGTGGAGGTTCCCGATGTCGAATCCGTGGTGCTGCCCGAGGACGCCCGAGAGCAGCGGGAACCCCGCGAGGGACAGGAACAGCCCGAGCCGTGACATGACCGTGAGCGTCGCGAACGTCCGGCCACGGTACTCGTCGGCGACGTTCTCCTGGAGCAGCGCGTAGCCGTTCACCCAGGTCGCCCCCGCGAACATCCCCATCCCCACGGTGGCCACGGCCGCGAGCGAGATGTTCGGCATCGCGGCGACGACCGCGAGGACGATGGCCGCGCCGAGCATGGTCGCGGGGAACATCAGCTCCCGCTCGACGAACTTGCTGATCGACGGGACGAGCGCCATCCCGATGCCCATACCGATCCCGAGCGACGTCACGAGGATCCCCCACCCCGGCGCCCCCGCGTGGACGGTCTGCTTGGCGAACACCGGCCCGATCGCGATCACCGACCCCACCCCGACGAAGGCCACGACGATCCCCGCCGTCATCGCCCTCGCCAGCGGATGGCCGCGCAGGAACCTCAGCCCGTCGCGGATGTCCTTCCCGGCGTTCGACCACCGGAACGGCGCGCTCCCCTTTGGCTGCATCGCCCGGTTCGGCAGCTGGCTCACCATGAACGCGGAGAACAGGAACGTCAGCGCGTCGAGCCACAGGGAGAGCGACTCGGGATTGCCCTCGAAGTAGGGAATGGTGTGGCCGAGCGCCACCGCCGCGGTCGTCAGCAGCGTGAAGATGATGCCGCCGAGCGGCAGCGTGCCGTAGGTGGTCGCCATGCTCACCGTGTTCGCGTTGACGAGCTGGCGGCGGGGCACCAGGTTGGGGACGCTCGAGTCCTTCGCGGGGACCCACAGCAGCGCGAGGCACTCGATGGCGAACGACAGCGCATAGATCCCCCAGAGCCTGCCGATGAACGGCATCGACGCGTACATCGCGCCGCGGGTGATGTCGGCGGAGATCATCAGCCGCTTGCGGTTGACCCGGTCGACCAGCACGCCGGCGAACGGACCGAACAGGATCGACGGGAGCATGCGGGCGACCATCACGCCGGCGATGGCGAACGACGCGCCCGTGCCGCCGCCCCCGTGTCGTTCCACGAGCGAGGCCACCGCCACGAATCCCACCCAGTCGCCGAGCGACGAGACGGCCATCGCCGCCATGAGCTTCGAGAAGGCGGGGAGGCGGAAGAGGTCCTTCAGCGTCGCGGGCTTGGTGCCCCGGAGGGCTGCGACCTCGTCGGCCAGGGTGGACACGGTTCCCTCTCGTCCGGGCGGCGGTTCCGTTCGGTTCCCGGGTTACGCGGAGCCGGACCCGCCTGCTTCCGGGCCCGTCCCCGCGGTGGCGGGTTCCGCCGGTTCCGATGCTTCAGCATCAGGGATCGAACCCACCTTCACCAGCACCCCATCCTGCACGATGGACCCACACACGACACACTTGGCCTTGTCCCGAGCCTGGGCCGTGAGCAGGCCGCCGCAGTGCGGGCATGGATCGGGCAGGGGCATCGACCACACCGCGAAGTCGCAGTCCGGGTACCGGTTGCAGGAGTAGAAGACCTTCCCCCGGCGGCTGCGCTTGGTGACCAGCTCGCCCTGCTTGCACTTCGGGCAGGTGACGCCCGTCCCCTTCGGCGGGTCCTTCTTGATGTACTTGCAGTCGGGGTAGCCGCTGCACCCGACGAACGGTCCGAACCGTCCGCGCTTGTTCACGAGCGGCTTGCCGCACTCGGGGCACATCTCGCCGGTCTCCTGCGGCTCCGGCCGGGCGCCGGGCTCCTCGCCGATGTTCCGCGTGTACTTGCACTCGGGGTAGTTCGGGCAGGCGATGAACTTGCCGTTGCGGCCGAGCTTGATCACGAGCTTGGCCGGGGTGCGGCCCTCCTCCGGGCACAGCGGACAGAGCTCGTCGAGCTCCTCCTGCGGGCGTTCGATCTCGTCCTCCTTCTTCTCGAGGAGGCGTTCGAACGGCCCGTAAAACTCGTCGAGGACCTGCGTCCAGCGGAGCTTGCCCTCCGCGATGTCGTCGAGCTCGTCCTCCATCTTGGCGGTGAACGTCACGTCGACGATCTCGGGGAAGTGCTCGACGAGGAGATCGATGACCACCTCGCCGACGTCCTCGGGGTAGAAGCGGCGGTCCTCGAGCCGGACGTACTCGCGGTCGAGCAGCACGCTGATGATGGACGCGTAGGTCGACGGGCGTCCGATCCCGAGCTCTTCCAGCGTCTTCACGAGACTCGCCTCCGAGAACCGCGGCGGGGGCTGGGTGAAGTGCTGCTCGGGCAGGACCTCGAGCAGGCGGAGGACCTGCTCGGCGGTGAGCGCTGGCAGGATGCCCTCGGCGTCCTCGTCGGTCGCGGCGTCGTCGCGGCCCTCGAAGTACACGCGGCGGAACCCGTCGAACTTCAGCGTCTGGCCGGTCG